>NZ_CAXUSS020000008.1:0-152 GCF_964254175.1 Terrabacter sp. LjRoot27 | reverse complement strand
ACCAACACCCACTGAATTGATATCTCCATAGAGTTTCGGCTGTCATAGCGAAGGGGAAACGCCCGGCTCCATTCCGAACCCGGAAGCTAAGCCCTTCAGCGCCGATGGTACTGCACTGGTGACGGTGTGGGAGAGTAGGACGCAGCCGGACA
>NZ_CAXUSS020000007.1:0-667 GCF_964254175.1 Terrabacter sp. LjRoot27 | reverse complement strand
GTGTGGGCTGGTTTTTCTGGTTGTGGGCCCTGCCGAGATCGCGAGCTGTGCTTGTGGTGGGTGTGGGGTGCCGGTTGTATTTTGAGAACTTCACAGTGGACGCGAGCATCTTTGTAGTGTCAAGTTTTTAAGGGCACACGGTGGATGCCTTGGCACCAGGAACCGAAGAAGGACGTAGGAATCTGCGATAAGCCTCGGGTAGTCGATAACCAGACTGTGATCCGAGGATTTCCGAATGGGGAAACCCGGCTGGAGGCAAGTCCAGTCACCCGCACCTGAATATATAGGGTGTGTGGAGGGAACGTGGGGAAGTGAAACATCTCAGTACCCACAGGAAGAGAAAACAACATGTGATTCCGTGAGTAGTGGCGAGCGAAAGCGGATGAGGCTAAACCGGGCGTGTGTGATAGCTGTCAGGCGTTGCACGTTCGGGGTCGTGGGACCCGCCATCCAGTGCTGACATGCTGGTAGGGAGTAAGAAATCTGCGTCATAGTCGAAGAGCATTGAATGGCTCGGCATAGAGGGTGCGACCCCCGTAGACGAAATGGTGTGGACTCCCGGTGGATTTCCCAAGTAGCACGGGGCCCGAGAAATCCCGTGTGAATCTGGCAGGACCACCTGCTAAGCCTAAATATTCCCTGGTGACCGATAGCGGACAAGTACCGT
>NZ_CAXUSS020000006.1:0-1552 GCF_964254175.1 Terrabacter sp. LjRoot27 | reverse complement strand
TGCTCCTTAGAAAGGAGGTGATCCAGCCGCACCTTCCGGTACGGCTACCTTGTTACGACTTAGTCCCAATCGCCAGTCCCACCTTCGACGGCTCCCCCCACAAGGGTTGGGCCACCGGCTTCGGGTGTTACCGACTTTCGTGACTTGACGGGCGGTGTGTACAAGGCCCGGGAACGTATTCACCGCAGCGTTGCTGATCTGCGATTACTAGCGACTCCGACTTCATGGGGTCGAGTTGCAGACCCCAATCCGAACTGAGACCGGTTTTTTGGGATTCGCTCCACCTCGCGGTTTCGCAGCCCTTTGTACCGGCCATTGTAGCATGCGTGAAGCCCAAGACATAAGGGGCATGATGATTTGACGTCATCCCCACCTTCCTCCGAGTTGACCCCGGCAGTCTCCTATGAGTCCCCACCATGACGTGCTGGCAACATAGAACGAGGGTTGCGCTCGTTGCGGGACTTAACCCAACATCTCACGACACGAGCTGACGACAACCATGCACCACCTGTACACCAGTCCGAAGACGCACCCATCTCTGAGTGATTCCGGTGTATGTCAAGCCTTGGTAAGGTTCTTCGCGTTGCATCGAATTAATCCGCATGCTCCGCCGCTTGTGCGGGCCCCCGTCAATTCCTTTGAGTTTTAGCCTTGCGGCCGTACTCCCCAGGCGGGGAACTTAATGCGTTAGCTGCGGCACGGATCTCGTGGAATGAGACCCACACCTAGTTCCCAACGTTTACGGCATGGACTACCAGGGTATCTAATCCTGTTCGCTCCCCATGCTTTCGCTTCTCAGTGTCAGTAATGGCCCAGAGACCTGCCTTCGCCATCGGTGTTCCTCCTGATATCTGCGCATTCCACCGCTACACCAGGAATTCCAGTCTCCCCTACCACACTCTAGTCTGCCCGTACCCACTGCAAGTCCGAGGTTGAGCCTCGGATTTTCACAGCAGACGCGACAAACCACCTACAAGCTCTTTACGCCCAATAATTCCGGACAACGCTCGCACCCTACGTATTACCGCGGCTGCTGGCACGTAGTTAGCCGGTGCTTCTTCTGCAGGTACCGTCACTTGCGCTTCTTCCCTGCTGAAAGAGGTTTACAACCCGAAGGCCGTCATCCCTCACGCGGCGTCGCTGCATCAGGCTTCCGCCCATTGTGCAATATTCCCCACTGCTGCCTCCCGTAGGAGTCTGGGCCGTGTCTCAGTCCCAGTGTGGCCGGTCGCCCTCTCAGGCCGGCTACCCGTCGTCGCCTTGGTGAGCCACTACCTCACCAACAAGCTGATAGGCCGCGAGTCCATCCCAGACCGAAAAACTTTCCACACCATACCCATGCGGATTGGTGTCATATCCGGTATTAGCTCCGGTTTCCCGGGGTTATCCCAGAGTCTGGGGCAGGTTACTCACGTGTTACTCACCCGTTCGCCACTGATCAGACCAAGCAAGCTTGATCGTCACCGTTCGACTTGCATGTGTTAAGCACGCCGCCAGCGTTCGTCCTGAGCCAGGATCAAACTCTCCGTTGATGTTCAAACACCCACCACCA
>NZ_CAXUSS020000005.1:0-2627 GCF_964254175.1 Terrabacter sp. LjRoot27 | reverse complement strand
TCCCGTTTGTATCTCGGGAACCGCACAGTGGACGCGTAGCATCTTTGTAAGTCAAGTTATCGGCTTATTAGTACCGGTCAGCTCCACACATTGCTGTGCTTCCACATCCGGCCTATCAACCCAGTAGTCTAGCTGGGAGCCTCTCGCCCTCGCGGGCCTGGAAACCTCATCTTGAAACGTGCTTCCCGCTTAGATGCTTTCAGCGGTTATCACTTCCGAACGTAGCTAATCAGCGGTGCTCTTGGCAGAACAACTGACACACCAGAGGTTCGTCCATCCCGGTCCTCTCGTACTAGGGACAGCCTTTCTCAAGTTTCCTACGCGCACAGCGGATAGGGACCGAACTGTCTCACGACGTTCTAAACCCAGCTCGCGTACCGCTTTAATGGGCGAACAGCCCAACCCTTGGGACCTACTCCAGCCCCAGGATGCGACGAGCCGACATCGAGGTGCCAAACCATGCCGTCGATATGGACTCTTGGGCAAGATCAGCCTGTTATCCCCGGGGTACCTTTTATCCGTTGAGCGACGGCGCTTCCACAAGCCACCGCCGGATCACTAGTCCCGACTTTCGTCCCTGCTCGACATGTCTGTCTCACAGTCAAGCTCCCTTGTGCACTTACACTCGAAACCTGATTACCAACCAGGCTGAGGGAACCTTTGGGCGCCTCCGTTACCTTTTAGGAGGCAACCGCCCCAGTTAAACTACCCACCAGGCACTGTCCCTGATCCGGATCACGGACCGAGGTTAGATATCCAGAACGACCAGAGTGGTATTTCAACGTTGACTCCACCATCACTGACGTGACGGCTTCACAGTCTCCCACCTATCCTACACAAGCCGTACCGAACACCAATACCAAGCTGTAGTAAAGGTCCCGGGGTCTTTCCGTCCTGCTGCGCGTAACGAGCATCTTTACTCGTAGTGCAATTTCGCCGAGTTCGTGGTTGAGACAGTGGAGAAGTCGTTACGCCATTCGTGCAGGTCGGAACTTACCCGACAAGGAATTTCGCTACCTTAGGATGGTTATAGTTACCACCGCCGTTTACTGGCGCTTAAGTTCTCAGCTTCGCCGTGAGGCTAACCGGTCCCCTTAACGTTCCAGCACCGGGCAGGCGTCAGTCCGTATACATCGTCTTGCGACTTGGCACGGACCTGTGTTTTTAGTAAACAGTCGCTTCTCCCTGGTCTCTGCGGCCGATCACGCTCAGCCAGCTAGTGGCGTCACGATCAGGGCCCCCCTTCTCCCGAAGTTACGGGGGTATTTTGCCGAATTCCTTAACCACGATTCACTCGATCGCCTTGGTATTCTCTACCTAACCACCTGAGTCGGTTTGGGGTACGGGCGGCTCGAACCTCGCTAGAAGTTTTTCTCGGCAGCATAGGATCACCCTCTTCCCGCATTCGCGGTCACTATCAGGTCTCAGGCTTCATGCGATCCGGATTTGCCTGGATCGCGCCCTACACCCTTGGACGTGGACAACCATCGCCACGCGGAGGCTACCTTCCTGCGTCACTCCATCGCTTGACTACTACCAGATCGGGTCGTGCGCTCCACACACCCGATGGACCCGAAGGTCCGGTGGGCGTGCTTCAGGCACTTAGCATCACTGGGTTCATCATGGGCGGTTCTTCGCCGGTTCCGGAATATCAACCGGATGTCCATCGACTACGCCTGTCGGCCTCGCCTTAGGTCCCGACTTACCCAGGGCAGATTAGCTTGACCCTGGAACCCTTGGTTATTCGGCGGACGGGTTTCTCGCCCGTCATTCGCTACTCATGCCTGCATTCTCACTCGTGTGGCCTCCACGGCTGGTTCACACCGCCGCTTCCCTGGCCACACGACGCTCCCCTACCCATCAACACGCCTGGACACCGAACCCGCAGGTGTCGGTGCCGAGCAGTATGTCAATGCCACAGCTTCGGTGGTGTGCTTGAGCCCCGCTACATTGTCGGCGCGGAATCACTTGACCAGTGAGCTATTACGCACTCTTTAAAGGGTGGCTGCTTCTAAGCCAACCTCCTGGTTGTCACAGCAACTCCACATCCTTTCCCACTTAGCACACGCTTAGGGACCTTAGCTGGTGATCTGGGCTGTTTCCCTCTCGACTACGGAGCTTATCCCCCGCAGTCTCACTGCCACGCTCTCACTTACCGGCATTCGGAGTTTGGCTAACGTCAGTAACCTGGTGAGGCCCATTAGCTATCCAGTAGCTCTACCTCCGGCAAGAAACACGTGACGCTGCACCTAAATGCATTTCGGGGAGAACCAGCTATCACGGAGTTTGATTGGCCTTTCACCCCTACCCACAGCTCATCCCCTCAGTTTTCAACCTAAGTGGGTTCGGTCCTCCACGCAGTCTTACCTGCGCTTCAACCTGGCCATGGGTAGATCACTCCGCTTCGGGTCTAGACCCAGCGACTCAAACGCCCTATTCGGACTCGCTTTCGCTACGGCTTCCCCACACGGGTTAACCTCGCCACTGAGCACTAACTCGCAGGCTCATTCTTCAAAAGGCACGCTGTCACCCCACACGCCCAACGGCGGGAGGCTCCAACGGATTGTAGGCACACGGTTTCAGGATCTATTTCACTCCCCTCCCGGGGTACTTTTCACCTTTCCCTC
>NZ_CAXUSS020000004.1:0-5386 GCF_964254175.1 Terrabacter sp. LjRoot27 | reverse complement strand
TCACTAAAAACCAAGCTGTCGCTACTTCCCAAGAAGCTGTTCAGAATCAGAATGAGCCGCAACTTCGGGATGAAAATGCTCACAATGACAAATCTGTCCACGGAGTGCTTAATCCAACTTACCAAGCTGGGTTACGACGCGACGCCGTTCAACCAGATATTGAAGCAGAACGCAAAAAGAGAGATGAGATTGAGGCTGGGAAAAGTTACTGTAGCCGACGTTTTGGCGGCGCAACCTGTGACGACAAATCTGCTCAAATTTATGCGCGCTTCGATAAAAATGATTGGCGTATCCAACCTGCAGAGTTTTATCGCTTCCATGACGCAGAAGTTAACACTTTCGGATATTTCTGATGAGTCGAAAAATTATCTTGATAAAGCAGGAATTACTACTGCTTGTTTACGAATTAAATCGAAGTGGACTGCTGGCGGAAAATGAGAAAATTCGACCTATCCTTGCGCAGCTCGAGAAGCTCTTACTTTGCGACCTTTCGCCATCAACTAACGATTCTGTCAAAAACTGACGCGTTGGATGAGGAGAAGTGGCTTAATATGCTTGGCACGTTCGTCAAGGACTGGTTTAGATATGAGTCACATTTTGTTCATGGTAGAGATTCTCTTGTTGACATTTTAAAAGAGCGTGGATTACTATCTGAGTCCGATGCTGTTCAACCACTAATAGGTAAGAAATCATGAGTCAAGTTACTGAACAATCCGTACGTTTCCAGACCGCTTTGGCCTCTATTAAGCTCATTCAGGCTTCTGCCGTTTTGGATTTAACCGAAGATGATTTCGATTTTCTGACGAGTAACAAAGTTTGGATTGCTACTGACCGCTCTCGTGCTCGTCGCTGCGTTGAGGCTTGCGTTTATGGTACGCTGGACTTTGTAGGATACCCTCGCTTTCCTGCTCCTGTTGAGTTTATTGCTGCCGTCATTGCTTATTATGTTCATCCCGTCAACATTCAAACGGCCTGTCTCATCATGGAAGGCGCTGAATTTACGGAAAACATTATTAATGGCGTCGAGCGTCCGGTTAAAGCCGCTGAATTGTTCGCGTTTACCTTGCGTGTACGCGCAGGAAACACTGACGTTCTTACTGACGCAGAAGAAAACGTGCGTCAAAAATTACGTGCAGAAGGAGTGATGTAATGTCTAAAGGTAAAAAACGTTCTGGCGCTCGCCCTGGTCGTCCGCAGCCGTTGCGAGGTACTAAAGGCAAGCGTAAAGGCGCTCGTCTTTGGTATGTAGGTGGTCAACAATTTTAATTGCAGGGGCTTCGGCCCCTTACTTGAGGATAAATTATGTCTAATATTCAAACTGGCGCCGAGCGTATGCCGCATGACCTTTCCCATCTTGGCTTCCTTGCTGGTCAGATTGGTCGTCTTATTACCATTTCAACTACTCCGGTTATCGCTGGCGACTCCTTCGAGATGGACGCCGTTGGCGCTCTCCGTCTTTCTCCATTGCGTCGTGGCCTTGCTATTGACTCTACTGTAGACATTTTTACTTTTTATGTCCCTCATCGTCACGTTTATGGTGAACAGTGGATTAAGTTCATGAAGGATGGTGTTAATGCCACTCCTCTCCCGACTGTTAACACTACTGGTTATATTGACCATGCCGCTTTTCTTGGCACGATTAACCCTGATACCAATAAAATCCCTAAGCATTTGTTTCAGGGTTATTTGAATATCTATAACAACTATTTTAAAGCGCCGTGGATGCCTGACCGTACCGAGGCTAACCCTAATGAGCTTAATCAAGATGATGCTCGTTATGGTTTCCGTTGCTGCCATCTCAAAAACATTTGGACTGCTCCGCTTCCTCCTGAGACTGAGCTTTCTCGCCAAATGACGACTTCTACCACATCTATTGACATTATGGGTCTGCAAGCTGCTTATGCTAATTTGCATACTGACCAAGAACGTGATTACTTCATGCAGCGTTACCATGATGTTATTTCTTCATTTGGAGGTAAAACCTCTTATGACGCTGACAACCGTCCTTTACTTGTCATGCGCTCTAATCTCTGGGCATCTGGCTATGATGTTGATGGAACTGACCAAACGTCGTTAGGCCAGTTTTCTGGTCGTGTTCAACAGACCTATAAACATTCTGTGCCGCGTTTCTTTGTTCCTGAGCATGGCACTATGTTTACTCTTGCGCTTGTTCGTTTTCCGCCTACTGCGACTAAAGAGATTCAGTACCTTAACGCTAAAGGTGCTTTGACTTATACCGATATTGCTGGCGACCCTGTTTTGTATGGCAACTTGCCGCCGCGTGAAATTTCTATGAAGGATGTTTTCCGTTCTGGTGATTCGTCTAAGAAGTTTAAGATTGCTGAGGGTCAGTGGTATCGTTATGCGCCTTCGTATGTTTCTCCTGCTTATCACCTTCTTGAAGGCTTCCCATTCATTCAGGAACCGCCTTCTGGTGATTTGCAAGAACGCGTACTTATTCGCCACCATGATTATGACCAGTGTTTCCAGTCCGTTCAGTTGTTGCAGTGGAATAGTCAGGTTAAATTTAATGTGACCGTTTATCGCAATCTGCCGACCACTCGCGATTCAATCATGACTTCGTGATAAAAGATTGAGTGTGAGGTTATAACGCCGAAGCGGTAAAAATTTTAATTTTTGCCGCTGAGGGGTTGACCAAGCGAAGCGCGGTAGGTTTTCTGCTTAGGAGTTTAATCATGTTTCAGACTTTTATTTCTCGCCATAATTCAAACTTTTTTTCTGATAAGCTGGTTCTCACTTCTGTTACTCCAGCTTCTTCGGCACCTGTTTTACAGACACCTAAAGCTACATCGTCAACGTTATATTTTGATAGTTTGACGGTTAATGCTGGTAATGGTGGTTTTCTTCATTGCATTCAGATGGATACATCTGTCAACGCCGCTAATCAGGTTGTTTCTGTTGGTGCTGATATTGCTTTTGATGCCGACCCTAAATTTTTTGCCTGTTTGGTTCGCTTTGAGTCTTCTTCGGTTCCGACTACCCTCCCGACTGCCTATGATGTTTATCCTTTGGATGGTCGCCATGATGGTGGTTATTATACCGTCAAGGACTGTGTGACTATTGACGTCCTTCCCCGTACGCCGGGCAATAATGTTTATGTTGGTTTCATGGTTTGGTCTAACTTTACCGCTACTAAATGCCGCGGATTGGTTTCGCTGAATCAGGTTATTAAAGAGATTATTTGTCTCCAGCCACTTAAGTGAGGTGATTTATGTTTGGTGCTATTGCTGGCGGTATTGCTTCTGCTCTTGCTGGTGGCGCCATGTCTAAATTGTTTGGAGGCGGTCAAAAAGCCGCCTCCGGTGGCATTCAAGGTGATGTGCTTGCTACCGATAACAATACTGTAGGCATGGGTGATGCTGGTATTAAATCTGCCATTCAAGGCTCTAATGTTCCTAACCCTGATGAGGCCGTCCCTAGTTTTGTTTCTGGTGCTATGGCTAAAGCTGGTAAAGGACTTCTTGAAGGTACGTTGCAGGCTGGCACTTCTGCCGTTTCTGATAAGTTGCTTGATTTGGTTGGACTTGGTGGCAAGTCTGCCGCTGATAAAGGAAAGGATACTCGTGATTATCTTGCTGCTGCATTTCCTGAGCTTAATGCTTGGGAGCGTGCTGGTGCTGATGCTTCCTCTGCTGGTATGGTTGACGCCGGATTTGAGAATCAAAAAGAGCTTACTAAAATGCAACTGGACAATCAGAAAGAGATTGCCGAGATGCAAAATGAGACTCAAAAAGAGATTGCTGGCATTCAGTCGGCGACTTCACGCCAGAATACGAAAGACCAGGTATATGCACAAAATGAGATGCTTGCTTATCAACAGAAGGAGTCTACTGCTCGCGTTGCGTCTATTATGGAAAACACCAATCTTTCCAAGCAACAGCAGGTTTCCGAGATTATGCGCCAAATGCTTACTCAAGCTCAAACGGCTGGTCAGTATTTTACCAATGACCAAATCAAAGAAATGACTCGCAAGGTTAGTGCTGAGGTTGACTTAGTTCATCAGCAAACGCAGAATCAGCGGTATGGCTCTTCTCATATTGGCGCTACTGCAAAGGATATTTCTAATGTCGTCACTGATGCTGCTTCTGGTGTGGTTGATATTTTTCATGGTATTGATAAAGCTGTTGCCGATACTTGGAACAATTTCTGGAAAGACGGTAAAGCTGATGGTATTGGCTCTAATTTGTCTAGGAAATAACCGTCAGGATTGACACCCTCCCAATTGTATGTTTTCATGCCTCCAAATCTTGGAGGCTTTTTTATGGTTCGTTCTTATTACCCTTCTGAATGTCACGCTGATTATTTTGACTTTGAGCGTATCGAGGCTCTTAAACCTGCTATTGAGGCTTGTGGCATTTCTACTCTTTCTCAATCCCCAATGCTTGGCTTCCATAAGCAGATGGATAACCGCATCAAGCTCTTGGAAGAGATTCTGTCTTTTCGTATGCAGGGCGTTGAGTTCGATAATGGTGATATGTATGTTGACGGCCATAAGGCTGCTTCTGACGTTCGTGATGAGTTTGTATCTGTTACTGAGAAGTTAATGGATGAATTGGCACAATGCTACAATGTGCTCCCCCAACTTGATATTAATAACACTATAGACCACCGCCCCGAAGGGGACGAAAAATGGTTTTTAGAGAACGAGAAGACGGTTACGCAGTTTTGCCGCAAGCTGGCTGCTGAACGCCCTCTTAAGGATATTCGCGATGAGTATAATTACCCCAAAAAGAAAGGTATTAAGGATGAGTGTTCAAGATTGCTGGAGGCCTCCACTATGAAATCGCGTAGAGGCTTTGCTATTCAGCGTTTGATGAATGCAATGCGACAGGCTCATGCTGATGGTTGGTTTATCGTTTTTGACACTCTCACGTTGGCTGACGACCGATTAGAGGCGTTTTATGATAATCCCAATGCTTTGCGTGACTATTTTCGTGATATTGGTCGTATGGTTCTTGCTGCCGAGGGTCGCAAGGCTAATGATTCACACGCCGACTGCTATCAGTATTTTTGTGTGCCTGAGTATGGTACAGCTAATGGCCGTCTTCATTTCCATGCGGTGCACTTTATGCGGACACTTCCTACAGGTAGCGTTGACCCTAATTTTGGTCGTCGGGTACGCAATCGCCGCCAGTTAAATAGCTTGCAAAATACGTGGCCTTATGGTTACAGTATGCCCATCGCAGTTCGCTACACGCAGGACGCTTTTTCACGTTCTGGTTGGTTGTGGCCTGTTGATGCTAAAGGTGAGCCGCTTAAAGCTACCAGTTATATGGCTGTTGGTTTCTATGTGGCTAAATACGTTAACAAAAAGTCAGATATGGACCTTGCTGCTAAAGGTCTAGGAGCTAAAGAATGGAACAAC
>NZ_CAXUSS020000003.1:0-27295 GCF_964254175.1 Terrabacter sp. LjRoot27 | reverse complement strand
TGGGCGTGTTCTTGCCCATCGTCGTGACGGCCGTCTTCGCGCCGTAGGTGTCGGTCGCGAGGCAGCACCAGTTCGGGAAGCCCACGGTCACCGCCGCCGACGAGCCGTCCGTGTAGTGCACCGTCGCCGCACCTCCAGCAGCGCCGCTCGTCCCCGTCCCGAGGAAGGCCAGTGCGTTGCCGCGCCCCGAGACCTGGATCGTCTCTCCGGCCGAGGCGACGTTGTCCTTCGTCCCCGGCTGAGAAGACGGCCAGGTGAAGTCGAACCCGTTCGCCGTCACCTTCGCACCGGGCGAGACGCCCTGTGCCGCAAGGCGTTCGGCGATGAAGCTCGATCCGCCACCATCGATGTCGCCAGCAGCCGGCGACGCCAGTGCCGTGACGCCGACGTTGCTGAAGGCGCTCGCGAGCGACGGGAACGCCAGGCGCGTCGTCGTCGCGTCGGTGACGGTCCGCGAGACGTCCCGCACGGTGTATGCCGCCGAGGCCGTCACGGCATACGACCCGGGTTGCGCTCCTGCCGGGGGTGTCACGCCGAAGCGGGCGGTGAAGGTGCCACCGTCCTTGAGGTCGGTGGCCGTCGTCGGCCCCGAGGCGACCGCCGTCCAGCCGGCCGGCACGCCGACCGACGTCGACGTCACCTGGACCGGCTTGCCCGTGGAGTTCGTGAAGGTCGCCGTCACCTCGCGCGCCTCACCGGGCACCGAGATGACGGGTGCCTTGACGTCCAGTGCCACGTCGAGCTCGCCCGGCTGGGCGCCCCCGACCGCACCGGCGCCGGTGATCCGCACCGTGTGCGTGGCCCCGGTCGACATCGACACCGTCTTGACGTGGATGACGCCCGTGGCCGCGTCGTAGAACCACCCGGAGGCCGCCGCATCGAGCGCCGCCTTCGACGCCACGCCCCCGACATCCGCCCCGTCGACGGCAACCGCGGAGGGCGCGGTGTTCGTGTGCACGGCCAGGCCGTAGCCCCGCGAAGCGGGCTTGCCGGCGTAGGAGCCGTTCACGGACCCGACGGTCACGGTCACCGGACCCTTGCCGGTCGTCGGCGCCGCGACGTCGAAGCGCTGGGACGCGCTCGAGCCGGACTTCCACGCCTGCGAGCGGCCGTCGTCCTCGTAGTTCGTGAACGTCGACGTGCCCGACGGGTAGACGTCGACGTCGAGCCGGCCGGAGTCCTTGCCGGCCTTCCAGTCGAGCGTGCCCTCGGGGAACATCGGCACGACGGCGCCGGCCCGGACGAAGAGCGGCAGCCGGTCGAGCGGCGCCTTGTAGCCGTTCACCGTCTGCTTGCCGGAGTAGAGCCGGCCCGTCCAGTAGTCGACCCACGTGCCCTCGGGCAGGTAGATGCCGTCGCGGACCGACGTGTCGGAGTAGACGGGCGCCACGAGGAAGTCGTCACCCGCGAGGAACTCGTACTTGGCCGCATCGCCCCACGTCGCAGGGTCCTTCGGGTAGTTGGCGTAGAGCGGACGCGTCGGCCCCAGACCCGTGCGGGACCCGTTGACCGTGTGCGTGTAGAGGTAGGGCAGCAGGCGCTCGTGCAGCTGCAGGTAGCTCCGGTTGATCGACGTGTAGGGCTCGCCATAGCGGTAGGGCTGCTTGTCCTTGGCCGCCCACCCGCTCATCGCGTACGTCATCGGCAGGAACATCTTCCACTGGAGGTCACGCGTGTACGTGTCCGCGCTGCCGCCGAAGATGCCGTCGACGTCACCCGTCGTGACCGGCTGCCCCGAGAGGGTCGAGCCGGCATACGTCGGGATCTGCCACTTGATGTAGTCCCACGTGCCCGACTGGTCGCCGCTCCACATCGCGCCGCAGCGCTGCGTGCCGGCCCAGCCCTCGATGGTGACGACGGTCGCGCGGTCGGTGCTGCTGCTCTCGATGCCGTCGCGCGCCTTCTCGCACGCGTCGAGCGCGAAGCGGTAGCCGGGGCCGACCCAGGCGACGTCGGTCTTGCGCACCCGCACGCCGCTCGCGACCTCGTAGGGCTGGTTCGTCAGGTCGGACTGGGTCCAGAGGCCGAGCTCGGACCCGTGGTCGACGAGCATCTCGTGGGTCTCGGGGAGGTCCTCGTAGCCGCAGCCGTAGCCGTCGTTGACGAGCGTCCACCCGAGCGGCATGTCGTTGGCGGTGTAGCCGTCGGCGATGGCCGTCGTGTCGCGCAGTGTCTCCCGCTCGCCGCGGTTCGCGTTGTGGAGGTAGCAGTCGGCGTCGCCGAGCTCCAGCGCGTACATCGGCAGCATGAGCGGCCGGCCGGTCAGCTCGGTGTAGCCGTCGAGCACCTGCCGGGTGTCACCGACGAAGTAGTACGCGTCGAAGCGCTGCTCCTGGTGCGTGGTCCGCACCGGCGCGTGGAAGTCGTAGGTGCCCGGCGCGAACGTGTTGCGCAGCACGCCGTAGCCGGCGCTCGAGAGGTAGAAGGGCGCCGCGTTGGGGTTGCCGCCGTCGTCCCAGTTGTAGTCGCGGCTGATCGTGATCGCGGTGTCCCGGTGGCTGAAGCGGCCGTTCTGCATGCCGCCGCCGAAGAACTGCTCCTGGGCTCCCCGGGCCAGGGTCTGCGTCATACCACTCGCGCTCCACGCCATCGGTGCGGTCTCGCGCAGCAGCTCGGCGCCGCTCGCGTCCTGCAGCCGGAGGGTGATCGGCGACTTCGTCACCGTGAGGCGCGCCTTGGCCGTCGAGATGACGTATGCCGTGCCGGTGTCCGTCACGCTCGATGCGCCGCCTGCGTAGTCGCGCTTGACGACGATGTCGGCATCGGGTGCGTCGGGGTCGGCGGGATCTGCCGACGCCGGGTCGGTGAAGGTGCCGTCGGGGGCCACCTGCACGCGCAGCAGGTCGGTGTCGTCGACCTCGACGCGCAGCTTCGCGACGCCGGAGCCGAACGTGTACGTGTCGCCGCTGCGGCTGTATGCCGTGACGTCACCGAGGTGGGCGTCCGCGGCCTGTGCCGGTCCGGACACGAGCACGAGTCCCGAGAGGGCGACGGTGGCGCCGGCGAGAGCACCCACCCCTCTCCGCACTGTGTGTTTGAAACTGCTCATTCAAGCATCCTTTCGCTCACAATCAGTCACCCTCAGTGGGTAGGACCGTAGGGGCGAGCGCAAAGGGGCGTCAAGAGGTCAGGGCAAATCGGACGGGACGGGACGAGCTCCCACCCCGTCCCGGACCCCACAGCGAATCCACGGCGGCTTCCTCTGGCGCAACCCGGCCTCTGGTGCCATGCTCGGTGGTGCAGCAATCTCCGAGTCCCTTCAGGGACACCGGAACTCGTGGGCATGATGCGTGGAAGGAACCGAACTGACGCGCTTGATGTGATGCAATCTTCATCGAGCCCCTCGCGCAACCAGCCGGACAGGGTCTAGACTGGTTGTAGCGAAGGGTTGGGCCCGCACGAACCGCGCCCAGCCCTTCTGCATGTGCTGGCTCGCTCTGTCCCCCTGTCGGAGCGAGCCAGCTCAAGCAGAGAAGGACCCGGATGCCCATGGCATCCGGGTCCTTCTCTGTGTGCCCTGGTCCGTGCCGGCCCCGAGGGACCGGCACCGACCGGGGTGTCAGCTCGTGCTGTCGCCCTTGTCCTGGGCGAGCTTGGCCTTGGCCGAGCCGCGCGGGGACGACTTCGTCGAGGCGCCGTTGATCGTGCCGCCCTCGACCGCGTCGGACGTGATCGCGTCGGAGTCGGGCGCGGCGTCGACCGCCGTGACCTCACCCTCGGCGCTCGCCGGAGCACCGGCGAGCTCGTCGGTCGCCTCGTCCGCTGTGTCGGCTGCGTCGTCCGCTGCCGTGTCCACAGCGTCCGCGACGGCCTCGCCGGAGCGGTCCTTCGCGTCGGCGATCGCAGCCTGGCCCTTGGCCGCGAGGTCGCCGGCCTTGTCCTTGGCGGCGTCGGCGAGCTCGGAGCCCTTCTCCTTGGCCTTGCTCGCGGCGTCGGCGACGGCGTCCTTGGCGTGGCCCACCTGCTCGGCCGCCTTGTCCTTGAGCGTCGCCGCGTCGGAGGCGAGGGCCGAGGTCGTCGAGCCACCGGCGCCCGCGCCGGCGCGCGAGTCGAGCGGCGTGGCCCACGGGTCGTCGGCCTGCTTCTGCTTGCGGAACGCTGCGACAGCCGCGACGGCGGCAGCGGTCAGGCCGATGGCGATGAGCCACTTGCCCTTGCCGCCGCGCTTCTTCGCGACCGCGTCACCCTTGAGCACCGAGTAGGCGTCATGGGCACGGTGGCCACCGACGGCAGCCGTCTCCTTGGCCTGGGCGGCCGCCTGCTCGAGGTGCGGCTGGGCCGCCTCGCGAGCCTGCTCGGCGCCCGCCGCGAGAGCGGCTGCGGCCGTCGCGATGGCGGCACCCACCTTGGGCAGCACCGTATCGACGAGCGTCGACTGCGCGGCGTCCACCTTCGGCTTGGCGCGGTCGGCGGCGTCGTAGAGGCGCTCGCGGGCCGTGTCGGCCGCGTCCGCCAGTGCGGGCGTCGCCGCCGCCTTGGCCGCGACGATCCGCTCACGCGCTGCGTCGGCGGCGTCCTGGAGCGCCGGCGTCGCGGCGTCCTTCGCGGCATACGCGCGATCCTTGGCGGCCGCGGCGGCATCGCTCGCGGTGTCAGCGGCGCTGTCTCTCAGCGTGCCGATCCGGTCACCTGCCGCCGACCCGAGATCGGCCGCTGCGGAGCGTGCCTGGTCAACTGCAGCCTCCGTGCGGGACTGCTTGGTTCGGAACATACGTCCTCCTAAGTCCACTCGTCCTTACCCATCCTGCCAACTTCGGCCACGCACCGCACGGATGCCTCCCGTGCGTGGACGGCATCGTCACCGATGCCGATCGCGTATGCCGTCACGCCCTGCCGTTCAGCTCGTGGCGTCGTGCGGCGGGCGGGGCACCCGCGGCGCCGCATCGGCGTCCTCGGGGGCCGGCGCGTCCGCGTGCCCCACCGGCGCCGTCGGCGGGTGGTCGAGACCGAGGACGGTGTCCTCGAGCGTCGTGTCGGTCAGGGCCTCACGGGTCGGGACCGGCACGTCGCCGGCCGCCGCGTCGAAGGCGCGCTCGTCCACCGGCGTCGGGCGGTCGATCGGGGCCGGGGCCTCGAGCGGGCTCGCCGAGACGGGGGCCGGGGCGTCGGGGTCGACCGGGAAGGGCTCGCCACCCGTCACGTCCGTGGCTCCTGCTGCTGCCGCGGCGCCCGTGGCGGTCGTCGGACCCGAGGTGTGGCCCTCGGCGACCTTGTCGACGCCCCGGTCGACGTGCTCCCTGACCTTGGCCACCTTGTCGGCGTACTTGCCCTCGGTCTTCTCGTCGATCTTCGTCGTGGCCGTCTCGACGTAGCCGTCGATCTTCTCGCGGTTCTGGGTGGCGTAGTCGCCCGCCTTCTCACGCGCCTGCTTGGCCGCCTGCGTGGCGGACTCCTGCAGCTGCTTGGCCTTGGTCTCGAGATCGAGCTCCTCGGCCTTCTTCTTCAGCTTGTCCATGAACGACATCGGCACTCCGTCCTCGCCGGCTCGGGGCCGGCTGTTCATCGGGTCGCGTCCTCGACTGCTGTGAGGATGATCCTTCTCCTAGGCCAACGGTGGGTCCACCCCCAGCGTTCCGCCACCCACGGCGCATACCCGCCCGGACGGCATACGTGCTCGGTCGTGCGAGGATTGGGCCCATGAAGGCAACCCTGCACACGAACCACGGTGACATCGTCATCGACCTCTTCGAGCACCAGGCCCCGAAGACCGTGGAGAACTTCGTCGGTCTCGCCAAGGGCGAGAAGGAGTACAAGGACGACGCCGGCCGGACCAACCCGACCCCGTTCTACGACGGCCTGATCTTCCACCGCATCATCCCGAACTTCATGATCCAGGGCGGCTGCCCGATCGGTCAGGGCTTCGGCGGTCCGGGCTACGCGTTCGACGACGAGATCAGCCCCGACAAGGACTTCACCAAGCCCTACATCCTCGCCATGGCCAACGCCGGCAAGCGCATGGGCAAGGGCACGAACGGCTCGCAGTTCTTCATCACCACCGCTGCGACCACGTGGCTCCAGGGCAAGCACACGATCTTCGGTGAGGTCGCCGACCAGGCCTCGCGCGACGTCGTCGACACGATCGGCGCGGTCGCCACGGGCGCCAACGACAAGCCCGTCGAGGACGTCGTCATCAACTCGGTCACCATCGAGGACTGACCCTCCGGGTCCATCGCACGACCGCACCACCGCACGAACGCACCACCCGCACCACCGCCCATGGACGTGACCGGCAGGGGGAACCCCGTTGTCTGACAACCCGCCCAGCGGCCAGCCCGGCCAGCCCCCGCTCGAGCCGGGGGTCCCGCAGCCCGCTGCCGGTCCGTCCGTGTGCCCGCGCCACCCCGACCGCGAGGCCTACGTCCGCTGCCAGCGCTGCGGCCGGCCCGCGTGCCCCGAGTGCCAGCGGCCCGCCGCCGTCGGCATCCAGTGCGTCGACTGCGTCCGTGAGGCCGCGCGCACCTCGCCCAGCGCCCGCACCGTCTTCGGCGGCCGGGCGACCGACGGCACGCCCGTCGTCACCTACACGATCATCGCGATCTGCGCCGTCGCCTACCTCGCGCAGCGGGCCAACCCGAGCGTCACGCAGAACTTCGCGTTCGCGCCGTTCCTCGGGTGGACCGAGCCGTGGCGCTTCGTCACCGCGGCCTTCCTGCACTCGCCGTCGACGATCTTCCACATCCTGCTCAACATGTTCGCGCTGTGGAGCCTCGGGCAGTACCTCGAGCCGATGCTCGGTCGCGCCCGGTTCGCCGCGCTCTACCTCATCAGCGGCATCGGCGGCCAGGTCGCCGTCACGCTCCTCGCGGGCTCGCCGACCATCGCCGGTCTGCGGGCCGGCCTCGACGACGCCTGGCTGACCCCCGTCGTCGGCGCGTCCGGGGCCATCTTCGGTCTCTTCGGCGCGCTCCTCGTGCTCAACCGGCACCTCGGGCGCTCCTCGGCGGCGATGTACGCGACGATCGCCATCAACGCGGCCTTCGGCTTCTTCTACCCCGGCATCTCGTGGCAGGCGCACCTCGGCGGCCTCGTCACCGGCGTCGTCTGCGCCGGCGTCATCGTCGTCTTCCGGCGCCAGGGCGTGCGCCACCTCGTCTGGGCCGCGCTCGCCGCCGTCCTCGTGCTGCTCGTCGTTGTCACCGTCGTCAAGTACCTCACGGTCCCCGAGGTCATCCGCGAGCTCAGCATCTTCGGCTGAGCCGCCATGCACCTCGTCTGCGTCACGGGTCCGCCGGCCGTCGGCAAGATGACGGTCGGCCGGGCCGTGTGCGACCTCACGGGCTTCCGGCTCTTCCACAACCACATGTCGATCGAGCCGCTGCTCGGCGTCTACGACTTCGGCACTCCGTCGTTCTCGCGGATCAACGCGATGATCCGTCGCGAGGTCATCGCCGAGTCCGTCGTCGCCGACCTGCGCGGTCTCGTCTTCACCTTCGCCATCGACCTCGATCACCCCGGTGACCTCGCGCAGCTCCGCGAGCTCGTCGAGCCGGTCGAGCGAGCCGGCGCCCCCGTCGACGTCGTCGAGCTCTACGCGCCGCAGGACGTACGGCTCGCCCGCGAGGGTGGCGCCGACCGGATGGACCACAAGCGCAGCAAGCGCGACGTCGAGTGGGCTCGCTCGCACGTCGTCGACCTCGAGTCGCGGGCCCGGTTCAGCACCGACCCGGCCCGGGACGGCGAGCAGCTGCTCGCGGGGCACCGCCACCTGCGCCTCGACAACGAGCACGGCGACGCGCGCGCGACCGCCGAGCGGGTCGTCACCGAGCTCGGCCTGCCGCGGCTCTGACCGCTTCCCTGCCTCGGCCCCCACCTCTGTCCCGCCCTCGGCCCCCACCTCTGTCCCGCCCTCGGCCCGACCGGCGTCCCCGATGCGGCCCGACGGCCTCCGGAGCCTGCTCTTCACACGCGACGGCGAGAGTTGTCCACCGGGTGTGGATAAGCCTGTGGATGTAGTTACACATATGTCATTCATCCCCAGCTGGGGACAACGGTGTGGATAAGTCCCCCGATCTGCGCTGGAGGTTGTGCACGGCCGTCATCCACAGCTGTGGACGCGGACGCAGGACGCCGGCTGTCCACAGGTGTGGACAGCCGGCGCCGGGTGGGATGTGTGCAAAAGGGCCGCCCCGTCGTCGTCGACGGGAGCGGCCCTCTGATGCGGGTGGTGCGGGGTTCAGCAGCGCTCAGCGCCACCGCATGGTCATGATGAACCCGCCCATGAGCAGGACGAAGCCCACGCCGAGGTTCCAGACCCCGATGGACCCGATGGGGTACTTGTACTCGGTCACGTAGTAGACGACGATCCACAGCAGCCCGAGGACGAGCAGCGTGATGAAGACGGGCGCCCACCAGGTGGGGTTGGGCTCGGCGGCCTTGCTCGTGCGCGGCGGGGTGTATGCCGCCGCCTTGTGGTCGCGGCCTTTGGACTCGGGCACTGCGTTCTCCTTGCTCTGAGTTGAGGCAAGGGTAACCAATGACACGCTCGGCGTCCCCGCGCATGCGTGCACGCACGGCAGTCGGGGCGGTGCCCTCGGACGGACCGGCCTGTCCGGGCTCCCACCTGCGCTCGCAGATGCCCCGCGAGAACGTCTCGAGGGGCATCCCGACGGGTGGCTCCGCGGGTGCCCACGGCGAGCGGGCGGATGCGCCCCCTGTCTGCGCCCCGCCCGCCGCCGCTCCCCACACGGTGACGGGATCGAGGATGACAGGCCGGGCGGCCGGTGTCGCCTCGGATGTTCCTCCGTTGCACGAACACGCAGTCGGGGCCGCCGGCCCGGAGTTGACCTGAGCCCGGAACCGGGCATGCTGGCAGGCAAGGACAGCAGATCAGGGGACGATGTGATGACCAGCCCGATGTCGGGTGCCGGACCGGGCCGGGACCAGGCGCACGGGCGTGGACCCTCGCTGGCCGCTGCTGCCGTCGAGCTGTCCGCCGTCGTCAACGCGCTCGCCGTCACCTCCCTGACCGGGGGCAGGACCCCCGGCTTCCGCCGGCTCGGGGTCGGGGCCGAGCAGATCGAGCGCAACCTCGCCACGGCGGTCGAGCCCGTCACCCGCCGGTCGGTCTGGTCGATCCAGCCGATCATCCACTTCGACCCCGTCGACATCAGCCGCACGACGAACGCGCGGTCGGTCGAGCGTGGCCTCAGCATGCTGACGATCACGACGGAGCGCACCCTCCGGCTCAACCCGCTGATCTCGTCCGAGAAGCCCGACCTCCAGGTGGGGCCCGCACAGTTCCAGTGCATCCTCGCCGACGAGACCACGGCGGTCGTGGCCGGACCGCTGAGCGAGCACGGCTTCTCCACCGCGTGGCTCACCACCCGGTCCGACGTCGTCGACCGCGTCCGCTCGCTGTGGCACGAGACCCTGGCCCGCTCGCGGCCCGCCGTCCCCGAGGGGACGAGCCCGCCGTTCACACCGCGCCAGTGCCTCGTCGCCCGGCGCCTCGTGGTCGGCACCAAGGACGCCGCGATCGCCCGTGAGCTCGGGGTGTCGCTGCGCACCATCGCGGCGGAGATCTCCCACCTCGTCACGCAGCTCGGAGTGCCCAACCGCGCCGCTGCCTCTCTCGCGCTGCGCGGGGGCACCCAGATCAGCGAGGTCTCCACGCACGCGCCGTACCTCCGGTCGGTCCACGAGCCGTGACGAGGCACAATGGAGGCGGCGCGGAGGGTCCGCGCGAGCGAGGACACCAGTCATGAAGGACGCCGAGCAGCCCGAGCAGGTCGAGCAGCCCGTGTCGGCGACGGCCGAGAGCGTCACCGACCCCACGGACGCCCCCGACGCCCCCGACGCTGCCGATGCTGCGGCGACCGCCTCGACCCCCCGCCGTCGGCCCCGCCTCACCTGGGGTCTGCTCGTGCCGGTCGTCATGGCCTCCGCCGGCGTCATGTTCGCGATGAGCTTCCAGACGGCGCAGGGCCGGGACCTCCGGGCCGACCGTGACCTGCCGCAGCTGATCATGGAAGGCGACTCGCGGGTCGCCGAGAAGGCCAGTGTCCTCGACGGTCTGCAGAAGGAGGTCGAGGCGCTCTCGAAGACGAACGCCCCGGCCGACGAGCACCTCTCGAGCCTGACCCGCGCCGCCGACGAGCTGGCTGCGTCAGCCGCGACGACCAAGGTGCGCGGCGCCGCCCTGGAGGTCACCCTCGACGACGCGAAGCGCACCGCCGACTCCCTGCCCGACGGCTTCAACGCCGACGACATCGTCGTGCACCAGCAGGACGTCCAGGCCGTCGTCAACGCGCTGTGGACCTCCGGCGCCGAGGCGATGATGATCCAGGACCAGCGGGTCATCTCCACGAGCGCCGTCCGCTGCGTCGGCAACACCCTCATCCTCCAGGGCCGCGTCTACGCCCCGCCCTACCGGATCACCGCCATCGGTGACGTCGACCGCATGCAGCAGGGGCTCGACGCCGACGCCTCCGTCAACATCTACAAGCAGTACGTCGACGCCGTCGGCCTCGGCTACGCCCTGCACACGCACAGCTCGATCGAGTTCCCGGCATACTCGGGCTCGGTCGACTTCCAGTACGCGTCGCCGATCCGCTGAGCGCGCCCCACCACCCCTCTGAGGCCCCGCATGACCAGTCCGACCCGCATCCTCGTCGTCGACAACTACGACAGCTTCGTCTACACGATCGTCGGCTACCTCGAGCAGCTCGGTGCCGACTGCACCGTCGTGCGCAACGACGCCGTGCCGGCGACCGACGCCGCGGCCTATGACGGCGTGCTCGTCTCGCCCGGCCCCGGGACTCCCGAGGACGCGGGTGTGTCGATGGACATCATCCGGGAGTGCGCCCGCATCGCGAAGCCGATGTTCGGCGTCTGCCTCGGGCACCAGGCGCTCGGCGTCGTCGCCGGCGCGGTCGTCGGCCGCGCGCCCGAGCTGCTCCACGGCAAGACCTCGCTCGTCCACCACGACGGCACCGGTGTCCTCGAGGGACTGCCGAGCCCTTTCACCGCGACCCGCTACCACTCGCTGACCATCGACCCGGCGACCCTGCCCGACGAGCTCGTCGCGACCGGCCGCACCGACTCGGGTCTCGTCATGGCGGTGCGCCACCGCGACCTCCCGCTGCACGGCGTGCAGTTCCATCCCGAGAGCGTCCTGACCGAGGGCGGCCACCGCATGCTCGCCAACTTCCTCGCGCTGTGCGGCGACACCGCGGCCGTGCAGCGCTCGGTGGGGCTGAGCCCCCTCGTGACCGCCGCCGTCTGACGCGACGGTCGACACGGCATACGCCACCCCGTACGACGAAGGGCCCCTCCCGCTCGGGAGGGGCCCTTCGTCGTATGCCGGGTGCTGACCTCAGGGGGTCGGCGGCGGGGTCGCGGTCCCCGTGTCGGTCGTCGTGCCCGTGTCGGTGGGCGGCGGGGGCGTCACCGTCACGGTGGCCGTCTGGTTCGGGGTGCGAGCCACCTTGACCGTGATGTCGGTGCCGAGCTTGACGACGTCGCCGGCGCGGTCGACCGAGAGCACCGAGTCGGGGTTCTTGTCGGAGTCGACCGTCTGCTTGACCGGGTTGAGGCCGGCGTTCTGCAGCGCGACCGCCGCGAGGGCCCAGTCCTGGCCGACGAGGTTGTCGGGCACCTTGACGTTGCCGGTGGCGTAGAAGATCTTGATCTTCGAGCCCTTGGCGACGACTTCCTGCGCGGCCGGCTCGGTCTTCGTCACCTTGTTCTTGTCCTGGTCCGGGGTGTTCTCCTCCTGGAAGCCGGACACGACGAAGCCCTGCTTCTCGAGCTCGGCACGGGCGTCGTCCTTGTTGAAGCCGACGACGTTCGGGACGGTCAGGTTGTCGGGGCCGGTCGAGACGACGTACTTGACGACCGACTGCTCGGCGACCCTCGACCCGGACTTCGGGTCCTGGCTGATGACCTCGCCCTCGGTGACGGTCGTGCTCGGGGCCTGCGACTTCTCACCCCGGAGGTTGTTGGTGGCCAGGGTGCGGGCCGCGACGTCCTCCTTCATCCCCTCGATCGTCGGCACGGCGACGAGGGTGACGTCCGGCGTCTGGTTGCCGAACCACGTGACGCCACCCCAGCCGACGAGCGCGAGAAGGGCGATGACGAGCCCGGTGATGAGCACCGCCTTGCCCTTGCTGCCCTTCTTGTCGTCCGGGTCCTGGTCGTCGTAGCCGACCGCCGGGAGACCCGCGGTGTTGGCGTAGCGCTCGCTGCGCGAGGTGACGGGCGCCTGCACGGCGGTCGGGGTGCCCGGCGCGGCATACGCCTGCGGGAGGGTCTGGGTGGCGGCGGCGCCGACGGCGGCCGCGGTCCCGAGGGCTGCGGCGCTGATCTGGCGGCCGAGCCGGACGTTCTCGAGGTCGTCGCGGAAGGAGGTGGCGTCCTGGTAGCGGGCCTCGCGGTCCTTGGCCAGGGCGTGCAGGGTCACGGCGTCGAGGTCACCGGCGACGGCGTCGTTGAAGACGCTCGGCGGCTGAGGCAGCTCGCCGACGTGCTGGTAGGCGATCGCGACGGGCGAGTCACCGGTGAAGGGCGGGCGGCCGGCGAGCAGCTCGAAGAGGAGGCAGCCGGTCGAGTAGAGGTCGGACCGCTCGTCGACCGTCTGGCCCTGGGCCTGCTCGGGCGAGAGGTACTGCGCGGTGCCGACGACCGACTGGGTCTGGGTCATCGTCGCGGCCGTGTCGGCGATCGCCCGGGCGATGCCGAAGTCCATGACCTTGACGTGCCCGCCGGTCGTGATCATGACGTTGGCCGGCTTGATGTCGCGGTGGACGATGCCCATCCGGTGGCTGTAGGCCAGCGCGTCGAGGATGCCTTCGGTGACGCGGATCGCCTCGGCCGGCTGGAGCTGCTGCTGGTCGGTCAGCTTCTGGCGCAGCGTCTCGCCGTCGACGTACTCCATGACGATGTAGGGCAGCGTCGTCCGCGTGCCGTTGGGGCCCTCGACGACGCTGTCGTCCTCGCCCGAGTCGAAGATCGCGACGATCGCCGGGTGGTTGAGCCCGGCGGCGGACTGCGCCTCGCGCCGGAAGCGCATGAGGAAGTTCGCGTCGCGGGCGAGATCGGAGCGGAGCATCTTGATCGCGACCTGCCGCCCGAGCCGGGTGTCGTGGCCCAGGTGGACGTCGGCCATGCCGCCGCGACCGATGAGCTCGCCGACCTCGTAGCGTCCGCCGAGGACACGGGGTGCGGTGCTCACGTCGTTGGCCTCTGCTCGTTCGGGTGCTGGGTCATCCTGGTCCACTCGTCGGGCGCCTGGATCGCGCTGATCGGGCTGGTCGGTCATGTCACTTCGCCTTGCCCTTTCCCTTGCCCTTGCCGGCGTGGGCGGGCTGCTGCTTGGTGCTCGTCTGCTTCGTGGCCGCGGCCTTCGCCGCGGTGCGGCTCGGGGTTGCCGTGATCGACCGGGTGGGTGGCCGCGAGGTGCTCGGCGAGGCGGTCGGGGTGGCCGAGGTGGCCGAGGTGGCGGCGGGCGCGGGGGCCGTCGGTCGGGCGGCCGGGCTCGCGGTGGTGCCGTTCATGACGCTGCCGAGTGCGAAGGCACCCCAGGCCACGAGCGCGACGGCCGGGACGGCGAGCCACGCCCACCGCCGGCCCACGGGGTGCTCGGGCGACGGCTCACGCCCGGGCTCGCTCCCGCCGCCACGGTGGGCGCGCGAGGTGAGCCGCCCTGCGGCGGAGACGAGTCCGGCGGCGGCACCGGCACGGGCGGCGCCGGCGGCGGCGGGCGGCGCGGTCAGGGCGCGGGTCGCCGGGCGGGCCGTGATGACCGCCGTGGCGTCGCTGCCCACGGGAGGGGGCGTGACGCCGGGGAGCGACCCGAGCGACCCGAGCGGCACGCCGGCCGCCTCGGCCACGGCGCGCGCGTCGGCCGGCCGGTCGGCGGCGGACTTGGCGAGGCACGCGTCGACGACCTCGCGCAGGTCGAGCGGCACGGTCGACGGCAGCTCGGGTGGCGGGTCGTTGACCTGGGCGATGGCCGTCGCCACGGGGGTGCCCATGTCGAACGGCTTGCGGCCGGTGATCATCTCGTGCGCCACGACGCCGAGGGAGTAGATGTCGCTCGCCGCGGTCGCCGGCTCGCCGAGGGCCTGCTCGGGGCTGATGTAGTCGGGGGTGCCGAGCACCTCGCCGGTGAGGGTGTGCCCCGACCCGTCGCCGACCCGGGCGATCCCGAAGTCGGTGAGCTTGGCCCGGCCCTCGGGGGTGACGATGATGTTGGCGGGCTTGACGTCGCGGTGCACGACGCCGGCCTCGTGGGCCGCCGACAGGGCCAGGGCCGCCTGGCCGAGCAGCGAGCGCACCTCCTCGGCCGGCATACCGCCGTCGCTCTCGCGGATGATCTCGCCCAGCGTGCGCCCCGGGACGAGCTCCATGACGAGGTATGCCGTGCCGTCGTCCTCGCCGTAGTCGAAGACGGACGCGATGTTGGGGTGGTGCAGAGCCGCACTGCCGCGGGCCTCGTCGCGGAAGCGCTCGAGGAAGGCGTCGTCCTCGGGTCCCTGCGGGCGCATGACCTTGACGGCGACGGGACGCCGGAGCACCTCGTCGGTGCCCTCCCAGACGTCGCCCATGCCGCCCGAGGCGATGGCCGTGCCCAGGGTGTAGCGACCGCCGAGGGTCGCGCCGGTGGCGAGGGTCATCGGCTCAGCACCGCCTCCATGACCTCGCGGGCGATCGGGGCGGCGACACGGCCACCGCCGACCTCGCTGCCCGTGACCCCACCGTCCTCGACGACGACGGCGACGGCGACCTTGGGGTCGGTGGCCGGTGCGAACGAGATGAACCACGCGTGCGGGGGCTTGCCGGGGTCGTGCTGGGCCGTGCCGGTCTTGCCGGCCACCTCGACGCCGTCGATCTGGGCGCGGGCGCCGCTGCCGTTGTCGACGACCGAGACCATCATCTTGGTGAGCGTCGAGGCGGTCTGCTCCGAGACGGCCTGCGAGAGCTCGACCGGGTCGGGCGTCGACTCGATGATGTCGAGGTTGGCGCTGCGGACCGACTGGATGAGGTAGGGCGTCATGACCCTGCCCTGGTTGGCGATGCCGGCCGCGACCATGGCCATCTGGAGCGGCGTCGTGCGCACGTCGTACTGGCCGATCGCGGCCTGCGCGGACTGCGGGGCGTTGAGGTCGGCCGGGACCGAGCTCACCGAGACGCGCATCGGGATCTGGAGCGCGTCGCCGAAGCCGAACTTGGCGGCCTGGGCCCGGATCTTCTCGCCGCCCAGCTCGAGGCCGAGCGAGCCGAACGCGGTGTTGCACGAGATCTCGAGCGCGTGGATGAGCGTCGTCTCGTCGTTGGGGCCGCAGGCGCGGCCGTCCTCGTTGGGCAGGTTGGTGCTCGTCAGCGGCAGGTCGAGCGAGGCGGGGCCGGGGACGGTGGAGTTCTCGTCGCTGACGACGCCGTTCTCGAGCGCGGCCGCCGCCGTGACGACCTTGAAGGTCGACCCGGGCGGGTAGACGCCGTTGATGGTGCGGTTGAGGTAGGCCTTGTCCTTGTCGTTGGACAGGGTCTGCCACGCCTTCGACGCCTTATTGAGGTCGTGGCTCGAGAGCGGGTTCGGGTCGTAGGACGGGTGGCTCACCATCGCGAGGATCGCGCCGGTCTTCGGGTCGAGGGCCACGACGGCGCCCTTGTTGTCGCCGAGGGCCTTGTCGGCCGCGGCCTGGGCCTTCGGGTCGATCGTCAGCTCGAGCGTCGCACCGGCGGTCTTGCGGCCCGTGATGAGGTCGGTCATGCGCCGCACGAACAGCGTGTCGGCGTCTCCCGAGAGCAGGTCGTCCGAGGCGTGCTCGAGCCCGTAGGGAGCGCCCACGGCATACGAGTAGAAGCCGGTCAGCTGGGCGTAGAGCTCGTCCTGGGGATAGGTGCGCAGGAAGCGGTACTGGTCCTGGACGGGCACCGACTTCGCCACGGCCTGGCCGCCGACGATGATCGAGCCGCGCTCGCGGGAGTAGCTGTCGAGCAGGGTGCGCTTGTTGGACGCCATGGCGCCCAGCGACTTCGCCTGCGTGAACTGGACGACCGTCGACGCCACGAGCAGGGCGGTGAAGAGGGCCGCGATGACGACCGACAGGCGGCGGATCGGGGTGTTCACGTCAGCCTCACCACCTGGGTGACCTCGGCCGGGGCGGGCTCGTCGGCGGCGACACCGACCGGGATCTCGGGCATCGGGCGGCGGGCCTGGTCGGAGATGCGCAGGAGCAGCGCCATGATCACCCAGTTCGCGAGGAGGGACGAGCCACCGAGCGACATGAAGGGCGTCGTGAGGCCGGTCAGCGGGATGACCCGCGTGACGCCGCCGATGACGATGAAGAGCTGGAAGGCGACGGAGAAGGACAGGCCGATCGCGAGGAGCTTGCCGAAGCCGTCACGCACACCCAGGGCGGTGCGGATGCCGCGCTCGCAGAAGATGAGGTAGAGCACGATGATCGCGACGGACCCGAAGAGGCCGAGCTCCTCACCGAGGCTCGGGAAGATGAAGTCGCTCTCGGCGAAGGACGTCAGGTAGGGCCGACCCGCGCCGAGACCGGTGCCGGTGAGGCCGCCGGAGGCCATGCCCCACAGGCCGTTGGCCAGCTGGTTGGACCGCTCGAGGTTGTCCTGCGAGAACGGGTCGAGCCAGAGGTCGACGCGCTTCTGGAAGTGCGTGAAGGCCGACAGGGCGAAGGCGACCGCCGCCGCGAAGAGCATCAGGCCGATCGCGATCCACGAGACGCGCTCGGTGGCGACGTAGAGCATCGCGACGAAGAGACCGAAGAAGAGCAGGGCCGAGCCGAGGTCCTTCTGGAAGACGAGCACGAGCAGGGCGAGCACCCACGCGACGAGGATCGGGCCGAGGTCGCGCCCGCGCGGGAAGGTGAAGCCCAGGACCTTCTTGCCCGCGAGGGAGAGCACGTCGCGGGTCTGCACGAGGTAGCCGGCGAAGAAGATGGCGAGGGCGATCTTGGCGAACTCGCCGGGCTGGAAGTTGAGCGGGCCGATGGAGATCCAGATCTGCGAGCCGTTGATGGTCCGGCCGATGCCGGGCACGAGCGGCAGCAGGAGCAGGACGAAGCCGACGGCCATCGTCACGTAGGTGTAGCGGCGCAGCAGCCGGTGGTCACGCAGCAGGAAGAGGACGGCGACGGCGAGGGCCACGGCGAGCGTCGTCCAGATGATCTGGCGGTAGGCGTCGCCGTCGGTGCCGAGCTTGCCCCGGGCGAGGTCGAGGCGGTGGATCATGACGAGCCCGAGCCCGTTGAGCACGGTGGTGATCGGCAGGAGCACGGGGTCGGCGTAGGCCGCCTTCCAGCGCAGCACGAGGTGCACCGCGAGCACGAGCGCCGTGAAGCCGCCGGCGATCGGGATGATGTTGGCCGGCACGGTGCCGTTGCGGTTGAGGTCGGTCGTGACCCAGGCGAGCAGGACGATGCCGATCGCGAGGATCAGCAGCAGCAGCTCGGATCCGCGGCGCGTCCGGGGGGTCAGGGGCTCGACGGTGGTCGTCACGCGTGGACCCCCGGCGCGTTCGCGGGACGCACGGCGGGCGCGGCCACGGGCGGAGGGGTCGTGATCGACGTGTTCGGGCGCAGCGTCGACCGGGGGGTCGGCAGCGTCGACGTGCTCGGGCCGGGCGTCGTCGGCGTGGGCGAGGTCGTCGGCGGCATCGTGGGCACGGGCGTCGGGGTCGGCGACGTGCCGCAGGGCGTGCCGGTCGCGGCGAGCTGCTGGCAGCGCTCCGCCTCGGTCCGCAGCGCCGTGACCTTGACGAGGGCGTCGGCGAGGTCACGGGCGGTGATCGTGTTGGCGACGGACGCCTGGACGTCGCTCGGCAGGTCGGAGACGAGGACGTCGGACGGCGACTCGACGTGGGAGAGGCTGATCGGTCCGAGGTCCTGGGAGACGCCGCGGTAGATCGCGACGTGCGCTCCGTCCGCTGCGACGTAGTACTGCTTCTGCGACCAGGCCCACGCGGCGTACCCGCCGGCGCCGAGGATGGCCGCGACGACGATGACGCCGACGGTGCGCAGCACGATCTTGGAGCGCCGCGAGCGCGCGGGGTCCTCGGCGAGCTCGAGGGAGTCGTCGTCGGGCTCGGCGCGGCCGGTGGCCTCGCGCGACAGGGCCGCAGCCTTCTCGGCGGGGCTCGTCGGGATCGCCCGCGTGCGGCCCCGCATCCGCTTGCCGGCAGCGCCCACGACCTGCGGCACCGTGGAGGGGAGGTCGTCGCCGTCGGCGTCGACGACCTCGGCGACGATGACCGTGACGTTGTCGCGCGTGCTGGCCTTGAGGGCGACCTCGATGCAGCGGTCGGCGGCCTCGTCGGGCGTGCGCGCCTCGCGGACGATCTCCTCGATGACGTCGGCGCCGACGAAGTCGGACAAACCGTCCGAGCAGAGCAGGAAGCGGTCGCCGATCTTCGCCTCGCGCAGGGAGGTGTCGGGCTCGTCGTCGGGCTGCCCGGTCATGACGCGCGTCACGACGGAGCGCTGCGGGTGGTGGCCGGCGTCCTCCTTGGAGATGCGGCCCTCGTCGATGAGCTGCTGGACGAAGGAGTGGTCCTTCGTGATCTGCGAGAAGGTGTCACCGCGCAGCATGAACGCGCGCGAGTCACCGATGTGCGCCATGGCGAGCTTGTTGCCGGTGCGGAGCATGACGATGGTCGTGCTGCCCATGCCGGCGAGGTCGGCGTTCTCGCGCATCGCCTTGGTGAGCTTGGCGTTCGCGGCGTGCAGCGCCTCCTCGAGGAGCGGGATCGCCTGGTCGGCGGTGACGTCCTCCTCGTCGAGCGGGGCGAGCTCGCCGACGATCATCGAGCTGGCGACGTCGCCCGCGGCGTGGCCGCCCATGCCGTCGGCGAGGACGAGCAGGTTGGGCCCGGCATACCCCGAGTCCTCGTTGCGGGACTTGGGTCCCAGTCCGAGGTCGGAGCGCGCGGCATAGCGCAGGGCGATGGCCATCCGGTCAGCCTCGCAGTTCGAGGACGGTCTTGCCGATCCGCAGGGTGGTGCCGATCTCGACGGGGCGCGACCCGGTCAGGCGGTCGCGACCGATGAAGGTGCCGTTGGTCGAGCCGAGGTCCTCGACGACCCAGCCGTCGCGGGCCGACGGGTCGGGATGGATGCGGCAGTGGCGGCCCGAGGCGTAGTCGTCGTCGAGGACGAGGGCGCACTCGGGGTTGCGGCCGATGAGGATGCCGCCGCTGCGCAGGGGCAGCGACGTGCCGGTCAAGGGGCCCTCGGTGACGACGAGCGTCGTCGGGCTGCCCTTGCCACGACCCCGCCCCTTGCGGGCGACCGGCTCGGGGGTGACGGCGGCGGCACCCGCCGCGCCGGCACCGACGGCCGCCGGGGTCGGCGTACGCCGCGCGGTGGCCTTGCGGTCCTGCTTCTCGGCCTGCTTGAGCGCCTTGCGCTGGCCGCGGCGGCTCACGGCGGTGCCGTAGATGTCGGTGCGCAGCACGCCGACGACGCTGAAGATGAAGATCCACAGCAGCGCGAGCAGACCCAGCCGCAGCAGGGTCAGGGTGAGTTCACTCATGCGTCACCAGATGTCATCACCGGAGGGCCGTCCAAGGGGGTCATCGCGATCACCGGCGCCCGGCGCGGAACGTCGCGGACGTCCGGCCGATCGTGAGGCGGTCGCCGTCCTGGAGCCGCTGGCTCGAGACGCGCTCGCCGTTGACGAAGGTGCCGTTGGTGGAGTTGAGGTCGCGGATCGAGCTCACGAGGTGGGGCCCGTCGGTGGTGACGCGGATCTCGCTGTGGCGGCGGGACACCCCGGGGTCGTCGATGACGATGTCGGCGGTCTCGTCGCGGCCGAGCGTCGTGAGGCTGCCGAGGAGGGGGTAGCGGTCGCCGCCGATGTCGAGCCACGGGCGGGCCGAGGGGTTGGACCGCGGCGCCGGCCGGTGCACCGGGGCCTCCTCGATGGCCGTGCCGTTGGTGGTCTGCGGACGCGCTGCGGGCACCGGCTCGCGGCCGGCGGGCTCGCGCCCGGCCTGCTTGGCGGTGGCGGGGCGCACGCGGAAGACGCCGGTCTCGAGGCCCTCGCCCTCGACGAGCGCGACCTCGAGGGGGCCGCCGGGCTGGTAGCCCTGCGAGTCGGCGTGCTCCTGCGCCGCAGCGACGAGGTCGTCGGAGAGGTCGTCCTCGTAGTCGCCGAGCCGCTCGTAGTCGGTCTGGCTCAGCTCGATCGTGTAGAGGTTGGGCACCATAGCCCGGCCGTGCCCGAGCAGCGCGGCCCGGTCGTCCATGGCCCGGCGGATGGCCGACGCGATCTCGACGGGCTGCACCTCGGACTTGAACGCCTTGGCGAAGGCACCGTGGACAGCCTTGGCGAGACCGTGCTCGACACGGTTGATGATTCCCACGCCGTCTCCTCCTCCTTGGTGAGCGCTCCTGTCGGGCGCTTCATCGTAACCGGGTCAGCACCCGCAGCCCCCAACCGACAGTCGGCGCGGGGTGCCGCGAAACGTCCGTTCCGGCCCCGAGGGGCACGGTCGGCGGGTTTGATGTGCGGCGGAAGCATGGGACGATCACACGGGGTCCCGCGGCGGGTCCCCGCACGTGGTTAGGCCAGCAAGGAGCGCTCGATGAGCAAGGACGACACCGGAAACACCGAGAGCCAGGGCATCCCCGGCTTCTCGGCGAACAACTCCATCCCGGGTGGTTTCGCCCTTCCCATCCCGACGGCGACCGCCGGCGCGGCCCAGCCCGACGAGGCTCCGGCCGACCCGTGGAGCTCGACGTGGGAGGACACCTCCTGGCAGTCCGGCGACACCGGAGCCATCCCGACCGTCGCCGCAGACGACTCGGGCTCGGCATCCAACGACTGGACCGACTCCTATCAGTACGGCGGTGACAGCGCCGCCCACGACCCCGCCGACCGCAACGGCCACGCCCTGAACGGCTCGGCGACGAGCGCCTCGGACGCGTCCGAGGCCTCGGGTTCGACGAACTCGTGGACCGACTGGCAGCCCTCCGACCCCGGCACCGCCGACTGGTCCGCCACGACCAGTGACGAGCCGGAGGAGACGTACACCGGGTGGACGCCCGCCGGTGCGAGCCTCGCGGACTACGCGGCGGGCACCGTCCCCGGTCCGGCGGCGTCGGCCACGACCGACCACACCGCAGCACAGCAGGCGTATGCCGCCCGGCCGGCCGTCGACCCCGACGTGGCCGCCGCGGCCGCCGAGCTCGGTCACGACCTCGACACCGCCGACCCGTCCTACGACCTGACCCCCGCGCCGCGGACCGGCAACTCCGACCGCCCGAGCGCCGAGGACCTCATCACGGCCCGCTCGAAGGGCGAGCGCCAGAAGGTCAAGGCCAACTCGGGCCTGCGCAAGGCGTTCGGCCTCGGTCCGAGCGTCAAGGAGATGCTCGAGCGCGACCGCATCGACCGCATCGCGCGTCCGCTCAACGGCCGCAAGACGATCATGGTCATCAACACCAAGGGCGGCGGCGGCAAGACCCTCGTCACCCTGATGCTCGCGAGCTACCTCGGCCGCTACCGCTCGGGCTCGGTGCTCGCGTGGGACAACAACGAGACCGAGGGCACCCTCGGCATGCGCGCGCCGTCGCAGAGCCACCACCGCACGGTCGTCGACCTGCTCGGCGCCCTGCCGACGATCGCCAACGACCCCAACGCCGGCACGTCCGAGCTCGAGCACTGGGTGCGCGAGCAGCGGGGCCTCAGCTTCGACGTGCTGGCCTCGGCCGACGACGACGAGGCGATGCGCATCATCGGCGAGTCGGAGTTCGAGAACCTCCACACGCAGCTCTCGCGCTTCTACCGGATGATCGTCGTCGACACCGGCAACAACCGTCTGTCGCCGAACTGGCTCGCGGCCGCCGCCCGCGCCGACATGCTCGTCTTCGCGACCTCGCTCAAGGACGACACGTCGGTCGTCGCGGCCAAGAACCTCGACGCGCTCGTCGCGATGGGCCGGGGCGACCTCGTGCGCAACGCCGTCTGCGTCATCTCGCACACGTCGGCCAAGGGCAACGACGTCGGCGCCGGCGTGCACACCCGTGAGCACTTCGAGCAGTGGGTGCGCGCGGTCGTCGACATCCCCTACGACCCGATGCTCGCGCCGGGTCTGCACCTCGACCCGCTGAAGATCAGCCGCAAGACGCACGAGTCGTGCATGGAGATGGCTGCCGTCGTCGTCGACGGCCTCTGACGCTCGTCGCCCGCTCGGGGAGGCTGCTGACGTGGCCCTCATCGCGCTGACCGGGGCAGCCGGGCGCATCGCGACCGCGCTGCGCCCGCGGCTGCGCGCCGCCGGCCACCGGCTCGTCCTCTGCGAGGGCGTCGGGGTGGTCGTGAGCGACGTCGACGCCGCGACGGAGCGGGCCGTGGAGTGCGACCTGCGCGACGTCGACCGCCACGTGGAGGCGTTCGCCGGGGCCGACCTCGTCGTGCACCTGGGCGCCCACTCCGACGAGCGGGCCTGGGCCGACATCCTCGCCATCAACATCGACGGCACGCACGCGGTGTGCGAGGCGGCGCAGCGCGCCGGGGTGGGCCGGATGCTCCTCGCGAGCTCGGTGCACGCCGCCGGCTACGTGCCCGTGGACTCGCCGGCGTGCCGTGAGGGCATGCCGCTCCCGGCACCCGACACGTACTACGGCGTCAGCAAGGCGGCGCTCGAGGCGCTCGGCGGGTTGTATGCCGGCCGCTTCGGGATGACGGTCGTCAGCGCCCGGATCATGACCTTCGACGACGCGCCGGGTGGCCCGCGCTCGCTCCAGTCGTGGCTCTCGCCCGACGACATGACGCGGCTCGTGCTCGCGACGCTGACGACGCAGGCGGGCGGCCACCACGTCGTGTGGGGCGTCTCGCGCAACACCCGCCGCCGGGTCGACCTGGCGCCGGGTCTCGCGATCGGCTTCGACCCGCAGGACGATGCCGAGGCGTGTGCCGCGGGCGTCGAGCGGCGCGACCCGAGCCGTCCGCCCGGGGTGCTCGGCGGCGGGTTCGCCGACGCGGCATACCTGCTCGGGGTGCCGCACGGCGGCACCCGGGACCGCTCCTGAGGAGCCTCCGCGTCGTCGTGTGCGTGATGGCGCGGCGTGCGCTGGCGTGGTCAGCCCACCGGAGGCAGCACCGTCGGGCGTTCCGTCAGCCGTCGTCGGTGGCGAACCGGTGGTACGCCTCGGTCGCGGCCTGCAGGTAGCGGTGGATGGCGTCGCGCTCCTCGGACGTGAACTCCCCCGTCAGGGCGTCGAGCCCGTCGAGGAGGGTGCGCAGCTGGCCCCGCACCTCGCTGGCCGCGGAGGCGGTGGGCACGAGCCGCACCCGCCTCCGGTCGGCGGTGTCGCGCTCGCGGAGCAGGTGGCCGGCGGCCTCGAGCCGGTCGACGACGTCGGTCATGGCGGCCGGGGTGATGCCGAGCCGGGTGCTCAGCTCGCGCGGTCCGAGCCGTCCGTCCGACGCGGCGACGTGGCTCATCGCGGACAGGTCGGTCGGGTGCATCTGCATCCGGCGGGCCAGGGCGCCGCTGGCCTCGGCCTGGGCGGCCCCGAGCGCCCGCAGGGCCCACGTCTCGGGCTGGTGCGCGCGCGGTGGCGTGCTCTCCGGGGGTGGGATTGCCATGCGGAGATGATACTGCTTCCATATGTTTAGACGATCTAAACATCTCTGGGAGGACGCATGGACCAGCAGGCGACCGTGGCACGCGGTGGGGCCCGCCGACGATGGTTCGGGCTCGTCGCGATCAGCATCGCGGTGGCGCTCATCATCGTCGACTCGACGATCGTCAACGTCGCCGTGCCCTACATCGTCGAGGACCTCGGCCTCACGTCGTCCCAGGTGCAGTGGGTGCAGGAGTCCTACACGCTCGTCTTCGCCGCGACCCTGCTCATCTGGGGCACGGTCGCCGACCGCATCGGGCGCCGGCGCATGCTCCTCATCGGCGTCGTCGTCTTCGTCGCGGCGTCGGTCCTGGCGGCCGTCGCCGGCTCGGGCGACGCGCTCATCGGCGCACGCATCATCCAGGGCTTCGGCGGCGCGATGATCCTGCCGACGACGCTGTCGCTCATCAACGCCGGCTTCACCGGTCGGGAGCGCGGCATCGCCTTCGCGGTGTGGGGCTCGACCATCGGCGGCATGGTCGCCGTCGGGCCGCTCCTCGGCGGCTGGCTCACCACCTCGTTCTCCTGGCGCTGGGCCTTCGGGATCAACGTGCCCATCGGCCTGATCATCGTCGTCGGGGTGCTGCTCTTCGTCGACGAGTCGCGGTCGGGGCGGCGTGAGCGCATCGACGTCGTGGGTGCGCTCCTGTCGGCCGTCACCTTCGCGACGCTCGCCTTCGGGCTCATCGAGGGGCGCACCTACGGATGGTGGAGCCTGACCAAGCCGTTCGAGCTCGGCCCGTGGACGTGGCTGAGCGGCCCGTCGCCCGTGCCGGTGGCCTTCGCGGTGACCCTCGTGGCCGGGACGGTGTTCGTCGTGCGGACCCTGCGCCGCACGGCTGCCGGACGGCCGACGCTCTTCCGCTTCGACCTCTTCGGCATCCGGTCGTTCCGCAACGGCAACATCGCCGCGATGATCGTCAGCCTCGGCGAGTTCGGCATCGTGCTGTCCCTGCCGCTCTGGCTGCAGAACGTCCTCGGCTACACCGCCTTCCAGACGGGCGTCGTCCTGCTGGCGCTCGCCATCGGGTCCTTCGCCGCGAGCGGCCTCGTCACCGTGCTCAGCGCCCGCCTCACGCCGGCCGCGATCGTGCGGATCGGCATCGTCGCCGAGATCGCCGGCATCGCCGGGCTCGGCCTGGTCATCGGGCCCACGACGTCGTGGGTCGCCGTGGCGCCGTGCCTCTTCGTCTACGGCTTCGGCGTCGGACTCGCGACGGCGCAGCTGACCGGTGTCGTCCTCGTCGACGTGCCGGTCGAGCGCAGCGGTGAGGGCTCGGGTCTGCAGTCCACGGCGCGCCAGGTCGGCTCGGCCCTCGGCATCGCGATCCTCGGCACGGTGCTCTTCACCACCGCGGGAGTGCGTCTGGACGCCGGCCTCGCCGACCTCGGGGTGCCGCCGGCGGCCCGCACGGCCGTCGTCGACGCGGTCGTCGAGAGCGCCGGCGGCGCCATCCCCGGCCTGTCCGAGGACCCGCGCACGGCTGCGGCCGCCCCGGTCGCGGAGCAGGCCTTCTCCGACGCGACGCGGTATGCCGCCTTCACCGCGGCCGGCTTCCTCGTCCTCGGCCTGCTCGCGACCCTCTCGCTCGGTGACTCCGGCGGTGGCCGTCACCGTGAGGGGTATGCCGGTGAGCGCGGCCCCGCGGCCGGGCGACGTGAGCCGGATGCCGTGGACGCGCCCGACGCGGACACGCCGGCGGTCCCGTAACGCAGCACGCGGCATACGCCGTCCGAGCGGTGGGGTTCAGGGGCGGACGATGATGTTGCCGACCTTGTGGCCGGAGTCGACGCGGGCGTGGGCGGCGGCGACGTCGTCGAGAGGGACGGTGCGGTCGACGACGACCCGGAGGGTGCCGGCGGCGACGAGGTCGAGCAGCAGCGACCAGTCCGCGGGGCGCTCGGGAGCCGAGCCGCTGCGGACGTTGCCGCGCGACGTGACGGTCTGCCAGAGGTCGGCGACGGCGAGCAGCAGGACGCCGTCGGGCGTCAGCAGTCGGCGGCCCGACGCGGGATCCAGCGTGCCCACGGTGTCGAGCACGACGTCGTAGCGCTCGTCGAGCTGCGCCAACGGCGTGCGCGTGTAGTCGACGACGTGGTCGGCGCCGAGCTCACGGACGAGCGCGACGTTGGCGGTGCTCGTGACCCCGGTGACCTCGGCCCCGAAGTGGCGAGCGAGCTGGACGGCGTTGGAGCCGACGGCACCCGAGGCGCCGTTGACGAGCACGGTGCGTCCCGGGCCGACGGAGGCGCGGTCGCGCAGGAAGTGCAGCGCGGTCGTCCCGCCGAAGAGGACGCCGGCCGCGTCCTCGTGCGACACCTGGGGCGGTGTGCGCACGACGCGCGTCGCCGGGGTCGCGACGAGCTCGGCGTGGGTGCCGAGGCGCAGGCCGGTCATGCCGCACACCGCGTCTCCCGGCGCGAGGTCGGTGACGTCCGGGCCGACCGACTCGACCACACCGGAGAACGTGCCGCCGAGGATGCTGCGCCGTGGCCGCCGGAGGCCGAAGAGCACCCGGGCGACCGGGGCGAAGCCGCGGGGGAAGCGGGCGGCCCGGATCCGCGCGTCGGCCGCCGTGACCGCGGCGGCGTGCACCCGGACGACCACCTCGCCGGCGCGGGGCCGTGGCGCGGCGACCTCCGCGACGTGCACGACGTCCGGTGCGCCGTACCGCTGCACCACTGCTGCCCTCATGACATCTCCCTTACACCCGTAAGTCTCTGTGGTCGGTACGGTAGCCTTACGGGCGTAAGTCCGCAAGAGCCGAATGGACGGGGAGCCCGTGACCGAGCGACGACCGCTGAGCCGTGAGCGCATCGTGACCGCGGCGGCCGCCGTCGCCGACCGCAGTGGGCTCGCAGGCGTGAGCATGCGGTCGGTCGGCAAGGAGCTCGGCGCGGAGGCGATGTCGCTCTACCACCACGTGGCGGGCAAGGACGACCTGCTCGACGGCCTCGCCGACTGGGTCTTCACGTGCATCGAGCTGCCCGGGCTCGACGACCCGTGGCGACCGGCGATGCGCGAGCGGGCCGTGTCGTCGCGGGCGGCGCTGTCGGCGCACCCCTGGGCCCTCGGCCTCGTCGAGTCGCGGCGCAACCCGGGACCGGCGCTGCTCCGGCACCACGACACCGTGCTCGGGTGCCTCCGACGCGGCGGCTTCTCGGTGGCGCTCGCCGCCCACGCCTTCTCGGTCATCGACGCGTACGTCTACGGCTTCGTCCTCACCGAGCTCAACCTGCCGATGCAGACGGGTGAGCAGGCGGACGAGCTCGTCGTCGAGCTGGGGATCCCGGCGGAGGACTACCCGCACCTGACGGAGATGATCGCCGAGCAGGTGATGGGCCGCGACTACTCCTACGCCGACGAGTTCGACTTCGGCCTCGACCTCGTCCTCGACGGGCTCGAGGCGGCGCTCGCGGAGGCGGCGGCCGGGTGACCGTGGGCCCGGTTTGGCGATAGCGGGCCTCATACAGCACACTGTCTGCTTGTCACGCGCGAGTGGCGGAATGGCAGACGCGCTGGCTTCAGGTGCCAGTGTCCGAAAGGGCGTGGGGGTTCAAATCCCCCCTCGCGCACGCGTGAAGACGAGGGCCCCGACCCATGTGGTCGGGGCCCTTCGTGCTGTCCGGGGCCCTCGTCTTCACGCGTACCTGAAGCAGGCGGGATTTGGGAGGACGGCCGAGCGCCAGCGAGGGAG
>NZ_CAXUSS020000002.1:0-158907 GCF_964254175.1 Terrabacter sp. LjRoot27 | reverse complement strand
GGACGAGGTAATTGGCATCGATTTTTGACACGCTGTTGAGTTCTCAAGAATCGGACACACACCATCAACCACCTCAACGAGGAGGCCTCCGGGGCAACCCTTCAAACTTACCCGCCTCGATGCGCTGGTCCAAATCGGCTCCTGCTCCGAGGAGCAGACCCAACCGGCCACGCCAGACACGCGGGCTTCCACGTCGATCGGACCGAACGAACGGCCTGTCTCGCTGTGGTGCCAACCCCGGGACCGGCCTACTTCGCGAGCGAAGACTCGCTCAGCGGTGGCGTCCGGTGCTCCCTGTCGGGCTGACGAAGAGAACGTTACAGGGCATCCCCCGAGATCTCATAATCGAGCCTTCGGACCCTCGTCCGGGGCCCTCCGGAGGGCCGCCACGAGCGCCTCCGAGACCCTTCGGCGAGGCGCTCGGCGACCTCCTCGGGAGCCCCTCGGGAGCCCCTCGAGAGCGCCTCGAGAGCGCCTCGAGAGCGCCTCGAGAGCGCCTCGGGAGCCCCTCGAGAGCCCGTGTGACAGCTCGGCTCAGCTGAGCCGCGCGAGGTCGACGGTCCAGACCGGGTTGCCCGGCAGGACCTTGACCCGGTCGCCGCTCGCGAAGCGCGTCGCCGGCTGGATGAGGGGGACGAACGGGCTGCGCTGGTTCATCGCGAGCTGCCACGCGGCATACGCCCCCGCCCGGTTGTCACCGACGGACGCGCGCGCGGCCTCGGTGAGGTCGTCGACGAGCGGGTCGGTGCCACGCGCCCAGCCGGCGCGCGAGCCGACGAGCTCACCCGGCGCGAAGGCGAGGTAGTTCTCGGGGTCCGGGTAGTCGGGGTTCCAGCTCCACAGGCTGAACGCGGTGCGCCCCTCCCGGTAGGCGGCGATCGCCTGCGCCGCGGGCGCGGGGTTGAGCCTCACCTTGATGCCGACCTGCGCGAGCTGGGCGCGCACGGCCACGGCGAGTGCGCTCGTCGGGATGCCCTGGATCGGGAGGTCGGCGGCATACGACAGGGGGATCGGCTGGCCCGTGTAGCCCGAGCGTCGCAGCGCCGCCCTGGCGCCCGCGAGGTCGCGCTCGGGGACGACGGGCAGCGTCACGACGGGCGTGGGTGTGCCGTCCGCCCCGGTCGTGAGGATGCCGTCGGGTGTCGCCGTGGTGCCCGACGACGACGGGGCCTGCGTGGGAGTGGTCGGTGACGTCGTGGTCGGGGTCGGCGTCCCGGTGCCGTCGGTCCCCGTGCCGTCGGTCGGGGTCGGCGCGGGCGAGGGTGCGAGGTCCTCGAGCGCGCCGACGATCCCGGCGGGGATGAGCCCCGCGGCGGGCATCGACCCGGGGGCGGCCGTGCCGAGCGCCTCACGGTCGAGGCCGCGGCGCACCGCCTCGGCGAAGTCGGGGTTGCCGGTCCACGCGTTGAGGGCCTTGTCACGACCGAGCGCGAGGTAGACGAGCGAGCTCGAGCGCATCGTCGTCACCGTGACCGCCGACGTCTGCGGCCGGCCGGTCGCGGCGTCGGCCTGGCTCGGCGAGAGGTCGAGCACGACGTCGGCGCTGCCCGACCCGATGGCGGCCAGCTGCTGGCGCGCGTCGAGGTTGCGCACGACGATCTCGGGGAAGGCGGGGGCTGCCCCCGACCACATCGGGTTGGCGGCGAGGCGCACCTCCGAGGTGCCCCGGACGCTCTCGATGACGTACGGGCCCGAGCCCGCGGAGTGCTGCGAGAGGTAGGAGCTCGCCTCGTCGCCGGGGCCGATGGTGCCGCCGTGCGCCTTGACCGCCGTGGCGTTGAGGATGCCGAAGGCCGGGTTGGCGAGGATCGCCGGCAGGGCGAAGTTCGAGCCGGGAGAGCTGAGCGTGAAGGTGCGGTCGTCGACCTTGAGCGCCGAGACGGTGCCGAGGATCGAGCCGGCCGGACCGGACAGGCCACGCGCGCGCTGGAGGGTGAAGAGGACGTCGTCGGTCGTGACGGGCGTGCCGTCGGAGAAGACGAGCCCCTTTCGCAGCCGCAGCGTCAGCCACCGGCCCTCGGGGGAGAGGGTGTACTCGGCCATGCCGGGCACGACCTTCGTCGGGTCGTCGGGGTCGAGCGTCGTCAGCGTCTCGTAGAGCGCGTGCGTCAGCATCGCGCCGCTGCGGTCGAACTGGCGCGTCGGGTCGAGCGTCGTGTGGTCGAACACCGCTCCGACGACGAGGGGCGGGGCCGTGGTCGTCGGGGTCGCGGTGGAGGTCGCGCCCGGCGTCGCGCCCGGTGTCGTGCCCCGGGAGGGGGCCGGCGTCGCCGTGCTGCTCGTGCACGCGGCACCCGAGGCCAGCGCGAGCACGCCGAGGGTCGCCACCACGGTGGGGCGGACGAGACGTCGACGCATGGACTTCCTTCGGGGGCGCCCGGACCGGAGACCGGACCCGGGACTTCGGCGGGCACGGAGAGCACGGCGGCAGGTGGCACCGACGGCGACCCGGAGCACCCCTGTCCGTGCTCGGAAGTCTAGCCGCCGGAGCCCGCCGAGGCGCTGACCTGCTCAGCGGTCGGCGCGAGCACGAGATAGGCCTGCGCGACGAGCACGACGCCGATGGCCACCCACTTGCCGGTGGGCAGCTCCACGCCGTAGCGCCAGCGGTCGATGAGGACGAGCCCGACCTGGAGCATGACGACCCAGCCCATCGTCACGAGGGCCAGCTCGGCGTACCTCAGCGACGACGCATACACCCAGAAGAGGACGAGGAAGGCGCCCGCGCCGAGCACGAGCGCCCGCACGCTGCCGTTCTCGGCCCACTCCTTGGCGAAGACCGCACCGAGCAGGTCGAGCCCGGCGAGGCAGACCATCGCGACCGTCGCGACGACCGGCACCGGCCAGGCCTCGGGTGCCTTGATCAGCGGGAAGACGTCGGTGACGCTCATGGCTCGTCCTTCGGGGAACGGGCCCGCTCGACCAACGGACCCCTTCACCCCAGAGGACGCCACGGACGCCGGTGATACCGCCTCGCGGTGATCTGCCTCAGGCCTGGCCGCCCTCGAACCACGCGACGAGGTCCGGGTCGAGTGCCGGCACGTCGACCGCACCACCGCCCGAGCGCAGCGACGTCGTCGCCGACGCCCCGGCCGCGACGGCCTCGCGGGCGGCGACGGGCGAGGTCATCGTCGGGCCGCCGTCGCGGGCGAAGCGGACGAACTCGGCGATGAGGAGCGGGTCGGCGCCGCCGTGGCCCGTCGTGTCGGCCGCCGGGATCTCGATGACCTCGTCGGCGTCGTCGCGGTAGGTGTCGGTGCGGCGGGTCCACACCTTGACGAGGGCGCCCGGGCCGTCGCCGAAGTTCTCGAGCCGACCCTTCGTGCCGATGACCGTGTAGTTGCGCCAGTAGTCCGGCGTGAAGTGGCACTGCTGGTAGCTGGCGAGCACGCCTCCCTCGAGCACGAGGTTGGCCATCGAGATGTCCTCGATGTCGACGACCGGGTTGAGCTCGCGCTGCTCGGTGGGCGGCCAGTTGTCGAGGGAGTACCAGTCGGCCATCCGCCGGTCGGAGTTGTCGCGGTGGTCGGTGATGTCGCCATAGACCGCGAGGTCGCCGACCGCGCTGACCCGGCGCGTGTAGGCGCCGGCGAGCCAGTGGATGACGTCGATGTCGTGGGCGCCCTTCTGCAGGAGCAGGCCCGTCGTGTTGCGACGGTCGGCGTGCCAGTCCTTGAAGTAGTAGTCACCGCCCGCCGACACGAAGTGCCGGCACCAGACCGCCTTGACCTCGCCGATCGTGCCCGCCTCGATGACGTCACGCATCGCCCGGACCACCGGCATGTGCCGCATGTTGTGCCCGACGTAGAGCCGCGTGCCGGTGCGGTGCGCGGCCTCGAGGACGCGGTCGGCGTCGGCGACGCTCGTCGCGAGCGGCTTCTCGACGAACGTCGGTATGCCGGCCTCGAGGGTGCGCACGGCGTGCTCGGCGTGCGCGTGGTCGGGGGTCAGGACGAGCACCGCGTCGATGTCGGCGCGCACGTCGGGAGCGAGCAGCTCGTCGAGACCGTCGACGAGGCGTACGCCCTCGATGCGCTCCGCCGCGTCCGCGCGGCCCCGCTCGGCCGGGTCGCAGACGACCGTGACGCGACTGCCCTCGCCGGGGCGGTGGGCGTACCTCGCGAGGCTGGCGCGCAGGCCGAAGCCGATGATCGCGATGCGGAGGTCGGGCTGGCAGGACTGGGTGGCCTGGGTGGCCTGGGTGGCCTGGGGCGCCTGGGTGGCCTGGTCGGTCATGAGTGCGTGGGCACCTTCCGTGTGGTGGTGGTTCGAGGGTCTCAGCCCTTGGAGCCGCTGAACGCGATCCCCTGGATGAACTGCTTCTGGAGCACGACGAAGAGGATCAGGACCGGCAGCGTCGCGAGGACCGAGCCGGCCATGAGCGTCGTCGTGTCGACGGAGAACTGGCCGATGAGCGAGGCGAGCCCGACCGACAGCGGCATCTTCGACGGGTCGTTGTTGACCACGAGCGGCCACATGAGGTCGTTCCACGACCACAGCACGTCGAGGACGGCGAGCGCGATGAGACCGGGCTTGGCGAGCGGCAGCATGATCCGGGTGAAGATCTGCCAGTGGTTCGCGCCGTCGAGCTTGGCGGCCTCCTCGAGCTCGCGCGGCAGGCTGAGGAAGAACTGGCGCAGCAGGAACGTGCCGAAGGCGCTGAAGAGCCCGGGCACGATGAGGGCCTGGAGCGAGTTGAGCCAGCCCAGGCCCGCGACGATCTCGTACTGCGGCAGCAGGAAGAGCTGGCTCGGGACCATGAGCACCGAGAGGAAGAGGCCGAAGAGCAGGCCTCGTCCCCGGAACTCGAAGCGGGCGAAGGCGTAGCCGGCCATCGAGCACAGGACCAGCTGACCGAGCACCCGACCGAGCGTCTGGATCGTGCTGTTCCAGAACATCTGGCCGAAGGGGAGCGTGTCGAAGACGTCGCCGTAGTTGCTCCACTGAGGCGATCGCGGGAAGACGGTCGGCGGCACGGACAACGTCTCGCCGAGGGTCTTGAGCGAGGTCACGACCTCCCAGAAGAACGGGCCGACCATGACGACGGAGCCGAGGATGAGCACGGCGTGGACACCGAGGTGCTTGCGGCGCAAGGGCTTCGGGCGCTGCCGGCGGGGGAGACGGGTCGCGAGCTCAGACATAGTACACCCACTTCTTCTGGAGCCGGAACTGCAGCGCGGTCACCGCGACGATGACGACGAGGATGACGAGAGCGATCGCGGCGGCATACCCCTGGTGGTTCTCGACGAAGCCACGCTGGTAGAACTGCGCGACGATCGTCTCGGTCTGGGGGTAGGCCGGGTTCGTCGGTCCCGTCATGACGAAGATGAGGTCGAACGTCTGCAGCGCGCCGATGACGGCGAGCACCGAGATGAAGAAGACGCTCGGGCTGATCTGCGGGAGCGTGATCGACCAGAACTGCCGGACGCGACCCGCGCCGTCGAGCGCGGCCGCCTCGTAGAGGTCCTTGGGCACGCCTTGGATCGCGGCGAGGAAGATGACGATCTGCGTGCCCAGGCCGAGCCAGATGCCCACTGCGGCAATGGCATACAGCGCCGTCGCGGGGTTGGAGAGCCAGTTCGTGCCCTGGATTCCGACGAGACCGAGCAGCGCGTTGATGACGCCGACGTCGCCGTTGTAGAGGGTGCGCCAGATGAGGCCGACGGCCGCCGGCATCGTCACGACGGGCAGGAAGTAGAGCACCCGGTAGATGCGGACCCCGCGCAGTCCCTCGGTGCTGAGCAGCGCCGCGATGACGAGCGCGACCGGGATGCCGAGCAGTGCGACGACCGTGAACTTCAGGGTGTTGAGCATCGTCTCCCACAGGCGCGCGTCGCCGAGGAGCTCGCGGTAGTTGGCGAGCCCGACGAACTCCGACCCACCGAACGGCCCGGTCTCGGTGAAGGAGATGAGCAGGGTGCGCACGACCGGCCACAGGTAGAAGACGACGAGGCCGAGCAGCGTCGGGAGGATGAAGACCGCCGCCCAGAAGAGGTCGTTGCGCCGCATCCGCGACATCGGTCCACGGCGCCCGCGGCGCCCGCGGGGCAGCCGGGCCCGGCGGCCGGGGACCGGGGTGTCGCCCCGGCTCCCCGACCCCGACGGGACGCCGTCCGGCGCGGTCGCGCCGGCGGCCCCCTCCAGCCGGTCCGTGTCGGTGAGCACGCCCGGCACGGTCACTTCTCCTTGGCGAGCGCTGCGTTCATCTGGGCGGCGAGGTCCTTCAGGCCCGTCGCCGCGTCGACCTCGCCGTTCCACACCTTCGTGAGGATGTCGGTCTGGAGGGTCGTCCACGCCTTGGTGTTCTTCGAGCCCGGGTAGGGCACGGCGGTCGCGACCTCGTCGACGTAGGCCTTGAGGTTGAACTGCGGCATCGACTTCACCCAGGCGTCCTGGGTGCCCTCGTAGGCGGGGATGACGGCGCCGGCGTCGGCCTGGATCTGCGCCGCACGCTCGCTGCCGAGGAAGCCGACGAACTTCTGGGCGGCGTCCTGGTGCTTCGTCTTGGCGTAGATGACGTTGCCGAGGCCGTGGATGACGGAGATCTGCCCCTTCGGGCCCGCGGGGACCGGCGCGACGTTGACGGCGTCCTTGAGCTCCGGGACGCCGTTGTACTCGACGGCGGCCCACGAGCCGTTCCAGTACATCGCGACCTTGCCGGCCTTGAACATGTCGCCGGGGCTCGTGTCGGTCATCTGCTGGACCGTCGGCGACGCGCCGTCCTTGACGAGCGAGGTCCAGAACTCGATGCCCTTGAGCGCCTCCGGGGTGTCGAAGCCGCTCTTGGTGCCCGCGGCGTCGATGACCTGGCCACCGGCCGAGGGGATCGTGTCGTAGAAGCCGGCCTGGTCCTCGACCGGTGCGGCCGCGCCGTAGACGCCCTTGGTCCGGTCGGTGAGGGTGCGGGCGGCGGACTGGAAGTCGGCCCACGTCCAGTCGTCCTTGGGGTAGGCGAGCTTCTTCGCGTCGAAGAGCGCCTTGTTGTACCAGACGCCGATCGTGTCGAAGTCCTTCGGGATGCCGTACGTCTTGCCGTCGTAGGTGTAGAGGTCGACGAGCGCCTCGGGGTACTTCGCGAGGTCGAGCTTGGCTCGGCTGATCGTCTGGTCGAGCGGCAGCAGCTGCTGGTTGGCGGCATACAGCTTGACGTTGGGGCCGTTCATCCAGAAGACGTCGGGGGCGCCGCCGCCGGCCGCGGCCGTCTGCAGGGTCGTGAAGTACTGCTTGAACGGCGTCACCTGGATCTTGACCGTGACGTTGGGGTTCGCGACGTGGAACTCGTCCGCGATCTTCTGCATGGCCGGCATCTGGTTCTTGTCCCAGATCCCGTAGGAGATCGTCACCGGCCCCGACTCGGGCTGGGCGTCGGCCGTGGCGCCGCCGGTCGACTGGCCGCACGCGGCGAGGCCGAGCACGAGCAGCGGGGTGAGCGCGGCCGTGAGGGCCAGCGTGGACGTTCTGCGCATTCGCGACTCCTTGGATGGGGGGCCGCAGCTGGCTGGTGGGCGGCTGCGGTCCGGTGCACGTCATCGGGCAACCCAAGCCTGATCGCTCGTTTGTGCTTGGGCGGGACTACAATCGAGCACATTCGATCACCTGTCAATCCGTAGGACGGGTCAGATCAAGGCCCGGGACACGCCTGCAGAGCAGGCCGCCGCGGGTCCCTGTGGGCTGCCCGAAGCGCTCGCGGCACGGGTCTCGCGCGCACCCCGGGACGTCCGCGATGCGGACTCTCCGGGGAGGGCGTCAGCCCCCGAGGACCTCGCGGAGGCGCCGGGAGACCGGCCAGGCGACGTCGCTCCGGTTGGCCACGACCGACCACGTCAGGGCCCGCGACGGCTCGTGCCGCGTGACCGCCGAGACGCCGGCGTCGTAGCCGTTGAGAGCGACCCCGTCACCCGCCGCGTCGAGCCAGAGGCCGAGGCCGTAGCGCCGGCCGTCCGCCATGACGTCGGTGCGTGGGCGCAACATCTCAGCCACCCAGCGCTCGTCGACGATGCGTCCGGCGTGGAACGCGTCCCACAGCGCGTGCAGGTCGGTGACGGTCGTGTGGACCCCACCGTCACCGCTGCCGCGGACGGGCAGGTGCAGCACGTTGGTGCGCAGCCCGTCGCCGTCGAGGTAGCCGAGCGCGGCGCGCCCCGGCAGCGCGTCGGAGCGGAGGTATGCCGTGTCACCCATCCCGGCGCGGGCGCAGACCCGCTCCTCGACCGCCTCGTGGAAGCCCGTGCCGGTCAGGCGCTCGACGACGAGGGCGAGCACGACGAAGCCGCTGTTGCAGTACGAGAAGCGCTCTCCCGCAGCGAACTTCGCCGGTCGCCCGCGGAGTGCCGGCAGGTAGCCCTCGGTCGTCGCGAGCTGGTGGACGGGCAGGGTCATGACGTAGTCGGAGGCGTCGAGGTCGGCGTCCTCGTCGAGGTAGTCGCCGATGCCCGAACGGTGCGAGAGCAGGTGCTCGACCGTCACGTCACCGCCGATGTCGGGCAGGTCGTCGCCGACGACCGACCGCACCGGGGTGTCGAGGGCGATGCGCCCCTCGGCCACGAGGCTGACCACGGCGAGGGCGGTCAGGCCCTTGGCGATGCTCGCCACTCCGAACTGCGTGTCGAGCGTGTTGGGCAGGCCGTGGGCCCGGTCGGCGAGACCGTGCGCGGAGGCGTGCACGGTCCGGCCCTCGAGGTCGACCCGGACGACGCCGGAGAAGCCGTGCTCGCGCACGACGTCGGCGACCGCGGCGTCCAGGCCGTCCATGGCGGGTCGCCCGTCAGGCTCCGACGTAGGTGGCGAGGTGCTCGCCGGTGAGCGTCGACCGACTGGCGACGAGGTCGGCGGGCGTCCCCTCGAAGACGACGTTGCCGCCGTCGTGGCCGGCACCGGGGCCGAGGTCGATGATCCAGTCGGCGTGCGCCATCACGGCCTGGTGGTGCTCGATGACGAGCACCGACTTGCCCGACTCGACGAGCCGGTCGAGCAGGCCGAGGAGGTTCTCGACGTCGGCGAGGTGCAGGCCGGTCGTCGGCTCGTCGAGGACGTAGACGTCGCCCTTCTCGGCCATCTGCGTGGCCAGCTTGAGGCGTTGCCGCTCGCCGCCCGACAGCGTGGTGAGGGGCTGGCCGAGCGTGAGGTAGCCGAGGCCGACGTCGGCGAGCCGCGCGAGGATCGTGTGCGCGGCGGGCGTGCGCGCCTCGCCGGTGTCGAAGAAGTCGAGCGCCTCGTTCACGGGCATCGCGAGGACGTCGGCGATGTTGCGCCCGCCCAGCTCGTACTCGAGCACCGCTGCCTGGAACCGGCGGCCCTCGCACTCCTCGCACGTCGACTCGACGGTCGCCATGACGCCGAGCTCGGTGTAGATGACACCGGCGCCGTTGCAGGCGGGGCAGGCCCCCTCCGAGTTGGAGCTGAAGAGGGCCGGCTTGACGCCGTTGGCCTTGGCGAAGGCCTTGCGGATCGGCTCGAGCAGGCCGGTGTAGGTCGCGGGGTTGCTCCGGCGCGAGCCGCGGATGGCGCCCTGGTCGACGACGACGACCCCGTCGCGCTTGGCGACGGAGCCGTGGATCAGCGAGCTCTTGCCCGACCCGGCCACGCCGGTGACGACGCAGAGCACCCCGAGCGGGATGTCGACGTCGACGTCGCGCAGGTTGTGGGTCGAGGCGCCGCGCACCTCCATCGCACCCGACGCCGCACGCAGCGCGTCCTTGAGACTGACCCGGTCGTCGAGGTGGTGGCCCGTGACCGTGTCGCTCTTGCGCAGCCCCTCGACGGTGCCCTCGAAGACGACCTCGCCGCCCGCGGTGCCGGCGCCCGGGCCGAGGTCGACGACGTGGTCGGCGATGGCGATCGTCTCGGGCTTGTGCTCGACGACCAGGACGGTGTTGCCCTTGTCGCGCAGCTGGAGCAGCAGCTGGTTCATCCGCGCGATGTCGTGCGGGTGCAGGCCGATCGTCGGCTCGTCGAAGACGTAGGTGACGTCGGTGAGCGACGAGCCGAGGTGACGGATCATCTTGGTGCGCTGGGCCTCACCACCGGAGAGGGTGCCGGCGGGCCGGTCGAGCGAGAGGTAGCCGAGACCGATCTCGGCGAAGGAGTCGAGCAGGTGCTGCAGACCGCGGAGTAGCGGTGCGACCGACGCGTCGTCGAGGTCGCGCAGCCACTCGGCGAGGTCGCTGATCTGCATGGCGCACAGCTCGGCGATGTTCTTGCCCTTGATCTTCGAGCTCAGCGCCTCCTGCGACAGGCGGGTGCCCTTGCACTCGGGGCAGGTCGTGAAGGTGACCGCGCGCTCGACGAAACGGCGCACGTGCGGCTGCATCGCGTCGAGGTCCTTGGACAGCATCGACTTCTGCACCTTCGACAGGACGCCCTCGTAGGTGAGGTTGACGCCGTCGACCTTGATCTTCTCGGGCTGGCCGTAGAGCAGCTTCTGGAGCTGGCGCTCGGTGAACTTTCCGACCGGCTTGTCCATGGGCAGGCCGGCGCCGCTGAAGATCCGGCCGTACCACCCGTCCATGCTGTAGCCCGGGACGAGCAGTGCGCCGTCGGAGAGCGACTTGCTCTCGTCGTAGATCGCGGTGAGGTCGAAGTCGTTGACCGAGCCCATGCCCTCGCACCGCGCGCACATGCCGCCCTGGTAGACGGCCTCACGGACGATCGAGGTCTCCTGCCGGTTGCCCTTGTCGGTCTTCATGACGCCGCTCGCGACCCGTGTCGGCACGTTGAAGGCGAACGCCGTCGGCGGCCCGATGTGCGGGGTCCCGATGCGGGAGAAGAGGATTCGGAGCATCGCGTTGGCGTCGGTCGCGGTGCCGACCGTCGAGCGCGGGTTGGCGCCCATCCGCTCCTGGTCGACGATGATCGCCGTCGTCAGGCCGTCGAGGTAGTCGACGTCGGGGCGCGCCAGCGACGGCATGAAGCCCTGGACGAAGGCGCTGTAGGTCTCGTTGATCATCCGCTGCGACTCCGCAGCGATCGTCGCGAAGACGAGGGAGCTCTTGCCCGAGCCCGAGACGCCGGTGAACGCCGTGAGACGGCGCTTCGGCAGGTCGAGGCTGACGTCCTTGAGGTTGTTCTCGCGCGCGCCCTGTACGCGGATCATGTCGTGGACGTCGGCCGGGTGGTGTCCGGCGGAGGGGCTCGACGCGGTCTTCGCAGCGGTGCTCTTCGACTCCATGCGACGTACGCTACGGCCCCGCACCCACCCCCGGCCTCCCGATTCCCGACGCGGCACCGTACGGGAGTGACCACTCGACGAGAGGGTCACCTCGAGTGGTCGGTTCGGCACCCGCGGCACCGTACGGGACTGACCACTCGACGGGAGTGGGGGGAGGCGTATGCCGTCAGGGGAGGAGGTCGTCGAGGTAGAGCGGGAGCATGGCCCACCACGTCGGCCAGTCGTGGTCGTAGTCCGTGCCCCAGTCGTCGACGCGGTTGGGGATGCCCTTGCTCCCGAGGACGTGCGCGACGGCGCGCGACTCGCCGACGTCCTCCCAGCGGCCGCTGCCCGAGGCGAGCACGATCATCCGCGTGCGGAGCAGGTCGAGCGCCGGGCCCTCGAGCCCGGGCAGGAAGTGCAGCGGCGAGCTGAAGTAGAGGTCGTCGTTGACGTGGCCGCCGAGGAACTGCTCGATGGCGTACGTGCCGCTCATGCACACGGCCGACTGCACGAGCTCGGGGTAGCGGCAGGTGATGGCGAGGGCGTTGAAGGCACCGATCGACGCCCCCGCGACGGTGACGGGCATCGGCTGGCCGCCGAGGTCGGAGTGGATCGCCGGGATGACCTCGCGGGCGATCGCCTCGTGGAAGCCGTTGAAGAGGGCGAGCTGGTAGTCGGGCGTGCCCCGCCGCTCGGCCAGGGCCCGGCCCGCGACGCTGTCGACGGAGTAGACCTTGGCGCGGCCGGCCGCGATGAGCGGCTCGAGGTGGGCGATCATCTTGTGCCGCTCGACCTCCTCGGCATCACCGCCCGCGGTCGGGAAGAGCAGCACGGGCGCGCCGTAGGTGCCCCACCGAGCGACGCTGATGTCCTGGCCCAGACGGTCGGAGTACCACCGGTCGGTGACCTTCATGGGTGACCTGCCTTCTCACTCGCGCTCGTCACTCGTAGACGAACTTCTGGGGTCCGGGGAAGAGCCACGCGAGGCCGTCGCCGAGACGGTCGCGCCAGTTCTCCCAGTTGTGGCCGTCGCGCGACTCCGTGTAGCGCACCGTCATGCCCGCGTGCCGGAAGACCGGGACCATCGACCGGTTCGGGGTGATGAGCGGCTCGTAGACCCCGCACGACATGAAGAGCCGGTCGACGACCGCGGACGGCTTCTCGCGGAAGCGGTTGACGAACTTCACGACCGGGTCGAAGGCCGGGCCGCCGCCGTGGTCGAAGCCGATGTCGGTGAAGACGAGCGACGCGGACTGCAGCATGAGCGACCCGAAGAAGCCGGGGTAGCGCACCGCCGTCGACAGCGAGGCGACGCCGCCGAAGGAGCTGCCCATGAGGCAGCGGGCCTCCGGGGTGTCGATGAGGGGCAGGCGCTCGGTGAGCAGCGGCACGAGCTCCCGCGCGATGAACCGGGCGTGCGGGGCGTGGTTGGGGTACTCCTTGAGCCGGTCGCGCGGCGGCACGAAGACGGCGACGAGCGGGTCGACGTCGAGCCGGTGGATGAGGTTGTCGAGGACGGTCTTCATCGCCGCGAACTCGAGGTAGTCGGTGCCGTCGTGGACGATGAGGAGCGGGTAGCGCTGCGCCCGGTTGAAGCGCGCCGGCAGGTAGATCTGCACGGACTGGTCGCGCCGCAGGGCCTTGCTGCGGACCTGCTCCTCGACGAGGGTGCCCTGGCGGGCCTCGGGGTCGTACGCGACCCACTCGGGCACGCGGTAGCCGATCGCCGCGCACACCGACGACGACCCCATCGGGCTGTGCGCGAGGCGTGGGTTGAGGGGGTCGTTGAAGCGCTCGTAGTGCTCGCCCTTGCGGATCTCGATCTGGTACTCGACCCGCGACCCCTCGGGCAGGACGGTCGTCACGGCCCAGAGGTCGGACTCGCCGATCCGCTTGAGCGGCAAGGGGTCCGGAAGGCCGACGACGCGGTGGCGCACCCACACCTCGTCGACGTCGCCACGGTAGAGGAAGGTCGCCCGCTCGCCCTCGATGATCGGGCAGCCGAAGCGCTCGACGAAGCGGTCGATCGTCGGCCCGTCGAGCGGCAGCCGCTCGCGCAGGCGGTTGACGGCGAGGCGTTCCATGGCGCTCATGCGACCCCCACCACCGAGACGCGGCCGGTGCGGTCGAGCACGCGGGCGCCGGCCGGGAGGTCGGTCGCGCCGTCGGGGAAGCGCACGACGGCACCGTCGTCGAGCAGGAGCAGCCGGTGCTCGGCGAAGCGCCGCGCCAGCACCGACATGCGCTCGCGGTCGTCGAGCAGCAGCCGACGCTTGGCGTGCGGCAGCGCGATGACGCCCGGCAGCCGCCCCAGCCCGCGGTCGTGCAGCTCGGCCGCCGCGACCCCGTGGGGGGTGAAGTCGTGGAAGAGGACGACCTCGTCGGTGAGCGCCATCGCCCCGGCCGACCACGCGACGACCGACTGCTCGGGCCGGAGCGCGACGTCGAAGACCCGGAACGTGCGCAGCAGCGTGCGCACGTTGCCGCCGGCGATGACGACCGCCTCGCACTCGTCGAGGATCGCTCCGATCTCACCCCGGTGCCAGCCGATGGTGCCGCTCTCGTCGAGCGGCGCGGTCGCGCGGACCGAGCGGTACAGCTCGTCGAGCTCGGCGGCATACCAGCGGTCGACCTCGCGGACGGCCTCCATGGCGGACTCCTCGGCGATGGGACCGACGGCGTGGATCGACGTGCGGTGCGCGACGGCGTGCACGGCGTCGATCGCCGCCTGGAGGCGTATGCCGTAGAAGGCGCGCAGCTCGTCCATCCGGTCGCGGAACGCGACCGCCGCCGCGGCGAAGTGCTCGTCCTTGGCCAGCACGTCCATCATCCGGTGGTGCAGCTGGAGGTTGACGCCGCGGCCGTCGAGGTGGCCGGCGAGCTCGGCGTCGTCGGACTCGCGCTCCTCCCAGCCGGAGTTGACCATGGCGATGCGCCCGGTCACCCCGAGCGAGCGCACGGTGGCCCCCACGGTCGTCGTGAACCGTTGGGGCCCGAGCAGGATCGTCGTCGACATGGAGGCAGGGCTCGGCCGCGCTCAGCCCGCGTGCACGTGGATCGTGCGGCCGATGTCGTCGAGCATGGCGCGGGCCGTGTCGAAGTCGGGGTGGCGCAGCCGCACCCAGGCGTTGGCCATGTAGCCGGCCTCGACGCCCTGGGTGCCGTGGCCGACCGGCGGGAAGTGGCCGTCGATGACCCACTCGCCGTAGCGGGACTGGATCTCGTCGATGCCGGTGTAGCCGGTGATCGACCCGTCGCGGTCAGGGCGGAGCGCGACGATGCCGGCGGCATACGTGCGCTTCATCTGCTGCTCGGGCGCGCGGTGGGTGATGACGTGTGCCCACTCGCGGTAGACGTCGACCTCGTTGGCGGCGGAGTAGACGTCCCACGCGCCGACCCCCGGCGGGCGGGCGCCGATCTCGCTGAACTTCAGGCCCTTCGGGCCGTAGAACCACTCCATGTGCGTGGCCGACGTCTCGATGCCGAGCGCCTCGATGACGCGGCGCCCGAGCTCGCGGACCTCGGCGTAGAAGGCGTTGCCCGGCTCGTCGATGCGGTTCGTCGTGATGAACTGCGGCGAGATCCAGCGCTGACGCATCGCCTCGAGGACGTTGGGGTAGTAGTGCGTCGCCCAGTCGTGCACGACCCGGCCGTCGAGGCTGATCGTGTCGTAGAAGCCCTCGTGGCCCTCGACGAACTCCTCGATCGCGATCGAGCTCGCCCCCTCGCGGGCGTAGCCCTGCAGCGCCTGCTCGAGCTCGTGGTCGCTGTCGACGCGCACCGTGCCCTGGGCGCCGGCGCCTGCGCGCGGCTTGAGGATGAGCGGGTAGCCCTCGCGCTCGGCGAAGGCCCGCGCCTCGGCGGCCGAGTCGACGGCCGCGCTCGCAGCGGTGGGGACGCCCGCCTGCCGCAGCGCCTCCTTCATCGACGGCTTGTCGCGGCACAGCCACGTCGTGCGCACGCTCGTGCCGGGGATGCCGCACGCCTCGCGGACCTGCGCCGCCGGCATCGTGTGGGCCTCGACGGTCGCCTCGAGCGCGTCGATCCAGACCTTGTCCTGGAAGTAGCGGACCGCCTCGACCATCTGGTCGACGTTCGTCACCGAGCCGACGCGGTAGTAGCCGCGGAGGGCGCCGAGCACGTCGTCGCCGAGGTGCGCCTCGTCGGACTCGCCGATGCCGTAGACGTTCGCGCCCACCGATGCGAGGGCGTGCACGAAGCGACGCTGGTTCGCCGGGAACGACGGCTCCACGAAGATGATGTTCACGGCGTCGACGCTATCGGTCCACCGGGAGGCCCGCCACGGACCGCCGTGTGCCGCCGCGCGGGTCGCGGGGCAAAAGCGCGCGCCGGACCCCGTTGAGGACGAGACTGGTGGTGCCGCACCTCGGGCAGTACCTCACCCTCAGGAGGAAGCCATGTCGAGCACCGTCCCGAACGCAGCGTCACCCGACCCGACCGACCCCGCCCCGGACTCACCGAGGACGCGCCGGGAGGCCACGGCCACGTGGGAGGCACCCGTGAGCCCGTCCGGATGGTCGATGGCCCTCATCGTCATGGGCATCCTCTCGATCGTCCTCGGCATCCTCGTGCTCGTCTGGCCCAAGGCGACGCTGCTCATCGTGGCCATCATGTTCGGCCTGCAGCTCATCATCGCCGGGGCCGTCCGCCTCTCGGTGACGCGTGACCTGCCGAGCGACCCGGGCTGGATCAAGCCCGTCTCCATCGGTCTCGGCGCGCTCTCGATCGTCGCCGGCATCATCTGCCTCTTCCGGCCGAACGCGTCCCTCTTCGTCATCGCCCTCTTCATCGCGATCGGCTGGGTCGCCGAGGGCATCGCCGCGCTCGTCCAGGGCTTCGGCTCCGACCGGACGACCGGCACGCGCGTCTTCCTCATCGTCAGCGGCGTCGTCTCGATCCTCGGCGGCCTCATCGTCGCGATCTTCCCCGGCTCCTCGCTCGTCGTGCTGACCCGCATCGCCGGCATCGTGCTCATCGTCATCGGCATCGTCGAGCTCGTGACGGCCGTCATGGCCCGCCGCGCCGCCGGCAACAGCAGCGGGAGCACGACGACGCCGGCCACCGCCTGACCGGCCACCGCCCGAGCCCGCCCGAGCCTGCCTGACCCGCTCGGGGCCACCGGACGGCATACGACATCGTCGAGGCTCGCACCCCACCGAGGGGTGCGAGCCTCGACGACGCCCGCCGGCTCAGGACGGCTGGGGCAGGTCCTCGAACTCGTAGACGCGACGCACCTCGACCGAGACCTCCTCGAAGAGCGACGCGAACCTCTCGGCCAGCTCGAGCGCCTGCTCCTTGCTCTCGACGTTGACGAGCGCGAAGCCGCCGATGACCTCGCGGGCCTCGCTGAACGGACCATCGGTGACCGTGACGCCGGCGCCCTCGGTCTTGCGGACGACGGCGCCGTCCTTGCTCTGTGTGACGCCCTCGGCGGCGAGCAGGACGCCCGACTCGGCGTACTCGCCCATGAGCGCACCCATCGCGTCCTGGAACTCCTGGCTCGGGTTCCACGCCTCGGGGCGGGACTCGTCGATCTTGTGGATCATGAGGTAGCGCACGGTGCTCTCCTTCGGTGTCGTGCCGGGTCGGTCCCAGCCTTCACCACGACGTCGAACGGTGGCGGCCCGACTCGACACTTCGATCGTCGAAGGACCTGCGCTCGCTAGGTTGGCCGTCATGAGCGATGTCGCGGGCCGGCTGGTGGACTACTACGAGCGGGAGATGGCCGAGCGCGCCCACCGGCCCCTCGGCGACGAGCGCGAGCGGCGACTGGCCGCCTTCGTCGACACGGCCCGCCGGGAGGAGCTCGCCTCGGTCGTCGAGGTCGGCTGCGGGGCCGGTCGCGACGGCGTCGTCCTCGCGGCGGCGGGGCTGGCCTACACCGGGCTCGACCTGACCCCGGCCGCCGTCGAGCTGTGCCGGGGCCTCGGGCTCGACGCGCACGTCGGCCCGGCCACCGATCTGCCGTTCGACACCGCCACCTTCGACGCGGGCTGGAGCATGAGCACGCTCATGCACCTGCCCGGCGACGACGTCGTCACGGCGCTCGACGAGCTGCGACGGGTGGTGCGGCAGGGCGGCCTGCTCGAGGTCGGGGTCTGGGGCTCGGACACGAGCCACGAGTGGACCGACGACGGCGGGCGCTACTTCCGCAGCCGCACCGACGACGAGCTGGTCGGCCTGCTCGCCGCCGTGGGCGAGGTCGTCGCCTTCGACACGTGGTCGCGGTTCGCCGACGGCGGCCACTACCAGTGGGCCCGCGTCGTCGTCGGCGGCTGACTAGAGCCAGCCGCGCTCCTGGGCGACGCGGGCGGCCTCGGCGCGGGTCGACGTGCCGGTCTTGCCGATGGCCGAGCTCAGGTGGTTGCGCACCGTGCCCGGTGACAGGTGGACGACCCCGGCGATGGCGGCGACGGTGCCACCGCGCAGCGCGACCCCGAGCACCTCGCGCTCGCGCCCGGTCAGCGGGTTGGCGCCGTCGACGAGCGACTCGGTGGCGAGCGACGGGTCGACGACGCGCAGCCCGGCGTGTACGCGGCGCACCGCCTCGGCGAGCTGGCGGGCCGGGGTGTCCTTGACGACGAAGCCCGACGCGCCGGCCTCGAGCGCCCGGCGCAGGTAGCCCGGTCGGCCGAAGGTCGTGACGACGAGGGTGCGCACGCCGGGGAGGGCGTCACGCACGGCGGCCGCCGCGGCGATGCCGTCGACGCCGGGCATCTCGATGTCGAGGAGGCACACGTCGGCAGCGGAGGCCCGCGCGGCGTCGACGACCTCGTCGCCGCGCCCCACCTCGGCCACGACCTCGAGGTCGGGCTCGAGTGCGAGCAGTGCCGCGAGCGCCCCTCGGACGAGGGCCTGGTCGTCGGCGAGCAGCACCTTGATCGTCGCGCTCACAGCGTCACCTCCAGCACGGTCCCGTGGCCCTGCGGGCCCGTCTCGATCGAGAGCCGACCTCCCGCGGCCTCGACCCTCTCACGCAGCCCGCGTATGCCGTTCCCCTCCGGGCGCTCGCCGAGGCCGCGTCCGTCGTCGCGGACCCTCAGGCGGTTCGTCTCGAGCTCCACCCAGCAGGCGTCGGCGTCGCTGTGGCGCACGACGTTGGTCGTCGCCTCGCGCAGCACCCAGGCGAGGACCGTGCGGTGGCGCGGGTCGACGGCGCCCGGGTCGTCGGGCACGTGGCCCTCGATGCCCGCACCGGAGAACGCGGTGCGCGCGGACGCCAGCTCGTCCCCGAGCCGGGCCACGCGCAGGCCGCCGACGGTCGCCCGGATCTCGGCCAGGGCCTGGCGGCTCAGGGACTGGATCTCGGCGAGCTCGGCCTTGGCGCGCTCGGGATCGAGGTCGACGAGACGCTCGGCGAGCTCGGCCTTGACCGTGACGACGGTGAGCGAGTGACCGAGCACGTCGTGGACGTCGCGGGCCACGCGCTCGCGCTCCTCGACGATGGCGAGGTCGCGCGACATCCGCTCGTAGTCCTCGCCGCGGTCGGTCATGAGCCGCACCGCCCCGGTCATCGCGCCGACGGCGAAGACGATGATGGCCACGACCCACGTGCCCTCGTCGGGGTCGACGAAGACGGCCACCGCCGTCGCGATGGCGACGCACGTGATGCCGAGGGCGATCGACCAGACGAGCGGCAGGGCGAACATGCCGAACGACACGATGAAGGGCAGGAAGCTGAGGCTGCCGGCGCCGATGAGCGGGACGAGCCCGACGGTGCAGGCGGCGAGCACGAGCAGGTAGACGACCCCCCGGCGTTGCGTGGGCTCGCAGGCCCGGTCGAGGCGCTGGAGGTGCTGCGCCCCGAGGCCGTAGACGACCGCGAAGGCGAGCACGAGGGCGAGCCCGACGACGACCTGCCAGACCGGCAGCCCGCTCGACACGATCGCGATGACCGGGAAGACGAGGAAGACCAGCCACACCGACTGGACGACCCAGCCGAATCGTTCCCACGGGTTGCGTGCGGGCGAGCCCGACGGCTCCGGGGTCACTGGCGCTCCCGGCCGCGGCGGACGAGGAGCACGGCGCCGGCCCCGAAGATCGCGAGCCAGGCGAGCACGTTGACGATCGGCAGCCAGAGCGGGTCCTGCGACCCGTCGGGCAGGTAGCCCTCGGTGAGCGGGAAGCGCGCCAGGGCGGCATACCCGTAGAGGGGCGTGAACTTGGCGAAGGTCAGCAGGGCGCCCGACAGCGGGATGAAGAGGTTGCCGAGGAAGGCGAAGATCACCATGGTGCCGCTCGCGGCGCCCACTGCGGCCTCGGAGCGGAAGGCCGTGCCGACGAGCAGGCCGTAGACCGCGAAGACCGCCGACCCGACGAGGCAGAGGACCGCGCTGAGCGCCCACGCCTGCGCCGACCCGCGGGCACCGGTCGCGGCACCGAGGGCGAAGGTCAGCAGGATCGGCACGGCCGCCACGGTCATGGCGATGAGCGCCTTCATGGCGATGTAGGACGAGTCGGCGAGGGGCGTCAGGCCGAGCTGGCGACCCCACCCCTGCTGGCGCTCGACGGCCGCGTTGCCGCCGATGCTCGTCGTGGCCGTGACCGCGCCGTAGGCGGCCATGCTGATCATGACGTACATCGCGACGTTGCCGTTGCCGATGGTCGCGTCCTTGGCATCGACCGTCGCGCCGAAGATGAGGTAGAAGAAGGCGGGCAGGACGGCGGTGAAGAACATGCCCGCCCAGTCGCGGGTGATCCGGCGCATCTCGAGCAGCGTGAAGGTGGCGTTCATCGGACGAGCTCCTCGTCGGGGGTCCGGGCGTCGCGGGCGTCGCGGGCGTCGCGACCGTCGCCGGTCAGGGTCATGAAGGCCTGCTCGAGGCCGGCGGTGACGATCTCGAGGTCGGTGCCGCCGAGGTCGAGCAGCAGCAGCCGCGCCACGGCGTCGGAGTCGCCGGCCGTGACGACGACCCGGCTCCCGCGCTCCTCGACCTCCCGAACACCCTCGACCGTCCGCAGCCTGGCCACGGACTCGGCGACCGAGCCCGGCGGCAGGGACGCGGAGACGGTGCGCCCGCTCGCCTGCGACCGGATCTCGGCCGTCGTGCCGTCGGCGACGATGCGCCCGCCGGCGATGAGGACGATGCGGTCGGCGAAGGCGTCGGCCTCCTCCAGGTAGTGCGTGGCGAAGACGACGGTGCGCCCGGTGCTCGCGTCCGCGTGCATCGTGTCCCAGAAGTCGCGCCGGGCCGTGACGTCCATGCCCGCGGTCGGCTCGTCGAGGACGAGCAGCCGCGGGTCGGGCAGCAGGGCCAGGGCGAAGCGCAGCCGCTGCTGCTCGCCGCCCGAGCACTTGGAGACGCGGCGGTCGGCGAGCGTCCTCAGCCCGGCGCGGTCGATCACCCCGTCGACCGGGGAGTGGACGGCATACGTGGACGCGATCATCCGGACCGTCTCGCGGACGGTGAGGTCGCGCAGCAGCCCTCCCGTCTGGAGGACGGCGGACACGTGCCCGCCGACGACGGCCTCGCGCGGACGCCGGCCGAAGACGTCCGCCGTGCCGCTCGTCGGCTCGGTGAGGCCGAGCACCATGTCGAGGGTCGTCGTCTTGCCGGCGCCGTTGGGACCGAGGAAGGCGACGACCTCGCCCGGCTCGATGCGCAGGTCGATGCCGTCGACGGCACGGACCTCGGCATCCTGGGAACCGCGCCGGGGAGGGAAGCTCTTGACGAGCGAACGCAGCTCGATCGCCGGCGCCCCCGAGGCGCCGGCGACCGAGAGAGGTGTTGTGGTCATGACCCAACTCTCCCGCTCGGCGGCGCACCGCGTCTGCAGCAGGCGTCACGAAGTGCCCGTGACAGGTGTCACGGCGCGCCCGACCGGACAGACTGGGCCCATGGCCGACTTCGAGGTGCACCTCGACTCACCCCTGCCCGCACCCGAGGCGTGGCGGCGCATCCTCGACCTGCGCGCGCACACCGCCGTCATCCCGCTCACGACGGTGACGGGCGCGGCGATGGCGGCCAGCGACCTCGTCGACGGGTCACGCTTCGTCGCGCGCACGGGGCTCGGGCCCGTCGGTTTCGACGACGTCATGGTCGTGCAGGCGATCGACCCGCCGACCACGCACTCACCCGGGAGCGCCCGGATCCGCAAGGAGGGCAAGGTCGTCCGTGGTCGGATCGACCTGCTCGTGACGCCCACGGCCTCGGGCTCGACGGTCGTGTGGAGGCAGCGCATCGGCGTGCGCGGCGTGCCCGCGCGCCTCGACCCCGTCGTCGCGAAGGTGGCCGGGGCGGCATACGGCTCGACGATCCGCAGGCTGCTCGCGCGCAGCTGAGGGCCCGGCGCGGGCCCGCGCGACACACGAAGTGCCGCGCGGGGACGGTCCCCGCGCGTGGTCACCCCGCGCCGGACCGGCTTCGTGTGTCGTGGGGGACCGAGGCGGTCACCGCCAGCCGAGCTCCGGCGCGACGTGCGTCAGGAGGCTCTCGATGACGTGCGCGTTGTAGTCGACGCCGAGCTGGTTGGGCACGGTGAGCAGCAGCGTGTCGGCGGCGGCGATCGCCTCGTCCTCCGCGAGGTCACGGACGAGCTGGTCGGGCTCACCGGCATACGTCTTGCCGAAGCGCGCCGTCCCGCCGTCGATGTGTCCGACCTGGTCCTGGCTGGCGGACTCGCGGCCGAAGTACGCGCGGTCCCGGTCGTCGACGATGGGGAACACGCTGCGGCTCACGGAGACCCGCGGCTCGCGCTCGTGCCCGGCTGCCGTCCACGCGTCGCGGAAGCGCTGGATCTGCTCGGCCTGCAGCTGGTGGAACGGCACGCCGGTGTCCTCGGTGAGGAGGGTCGAGCTCATGAGGTTCATCCCCTGCTCGGCCGTCCACTCGGCGGTGGCCCGGCTGCCGGCGCCCCACCAGATGCGCTCGCGCAGCCCCGGCGCGTGCGGCTCGATGCGGAGCAGACCGGGCGGGTTGGGGAACATCGGGCGCGGGTTCGGCTCGGCGAACCCCCGGCCGGAGAGGACGTCGAGGAAGACCTCGGTGTGCTGCCGGGCCATCGCGGCGTGGTCGCCGTCGGTGGGCTCGTAGCCGAAGTAGCGGAAGCCGTCGACGACCTGCTCGGGTGACCCACGGCTGATGCCGAGCTGGAGCCGGCCGCCGGAGATGAGGTCGGCCGCGCCCGCGTCCTCGGCCATGTAGAGCGGGTTCTCGTAGCGCATGTCGATGACGCCGGTCCCGATCTCGATCCGGCTCGTCCGCGCGCCCACCGCGGCGAGGAGCGGGAACGGCGAGGCGAGCTGGCGGGCGAAGTGGTGGATCCGGAAGTACGCGCCGTCCGCGCCGAGCTCCTCGGCCGCGACGGCGAGGTCGATGGACTGGAGCAGGGCGTCCGAGGCCGACCGCGTCCCCGAGTGCGGGGAGGGGTTCCAGTGCCCGAACGAGAGGAATCCGATGTTCTTCACGTGTGGTGAACAACGCCGACTGCGGCGCTCTTCCCGCACGGTCCACGGACGCCCGCGCGGGCCGGTGCGCACCGGTCGGACAATCCGGAAACCCCTGTCGCGCCGAACGACAAGGCATGACGCGCCTACGATTTGCCCTCAGCGGGATCCTCGCCGCGGTCGCCGGGATCGCAGCCGGCCACCTCGTCGCGGGCTTCCTCGCTCCCGCATCGTCGCCGGTGCTCGCCATCGGGTCGACCGTGATCGACCTGACCCCCACGCCCGTCAAGGAGTGGGCGATCGCGACCTTCGGCACGAACGACAAGCTGATCCTCCAGGGGTCGGTGCTCGTCGTGACGCTCGTCCTCGCCGCCGTGGCCGGCCTGCTCGCCCGACGCCGGATGCCCCTCGCCGTCGGCTTCATCGTGCTGCTCACCGGCCTCGCCGGGGCCGCCGCGCTGCTGCGTCCCGCCGCCCGCCCGCTCGACGCCCTGCCCGCCCTCGCGGCGATGGCCGCCGGCGTCGCGACCCTCGTCTGGCTCGCCGGCCTCGCCCGCACCGCCTCCGGAGACGTCGCCGAGGAGACGACCGGGCCGCGTGGCTCGGTCATGACGAACGCCACCGAACCCGGCACCCGCTCGGCCACGGCACGCTCGACCGCCGGACGTCGCGGATTCCTCGGCGGGGCGCTCGGCGTCACCGCCCTCGCGGTGCTCGCCGCCGTCGGTGGCCAGCTGCGCGCCGGCGCCCAGTCGGTCAAGAAGGTCGTCCTGCCCGCCGCGGCCGACAAGGCGAAGGCGCTGCCGAAGGGCCTCGAGTCCACCGTCACCGGGATCTCGCCGCTGCGCACGCCGACCGACAAGTTCTATCGCGTCGACACCAACCTCGTCGTGCCGCAGGTGGACGTCGACACGTGGACGCTCGAGGTCGACGGCATGGTCGAGAAGCCCTTCACGATGACCTTCGCCGAGCTCGCCGCCATGCCGCTCATCGAGCGCGACATCACCATGACGTGCGTCTCCAACGAGGTCGGCGGCGGCTACATCGGCGCCGCCCGCTGGCTCGGGGTCAGGCTCACCGACGTCCTTGACCGCGCAGGCATCACGGGCAGCCCCGACCAGGTGCTGAGCACCGCCGTCGACGGCTTCACCATCAGCACGCCGCTCGCCGTCGTCCGCGACGGGCGCGACGCGATGATCGCCATCGGCATGAACGGCGCCCAGCTCAGCGCCACCCACGGCTTCCCCGCCCGCCTCATCACGCCCGGCCTCTACGGCTTCGTCGGCGCGACGAAGTGGCTGGCCAAGCTCACCCTGACGACGTATGCCGCCGACCAGGCCTACTGGACGAAGCGGCAGTGGGCGACGGACGCCCCGATCAAGACGAGCGCGCGCATCGACACGCCCGCGCCGCTGTCGACGATCAAGGCCGGCACGACCGCCATCGGTGGCGTCGCCTGGGCCCAGCACCGCGGCGTCGGCACCGTCGAGGTCAAGATCGACGACGGCCAGTGGCAGAAGACGAAGCTCGGACCGGACGTCGGCATCGACTACTGGCGCCAGTGGTACTTCGAATGGGACGCCAAGCCCGGACTCCACCGCATCGCGGTGCGCGCCACCGACCTCAAGGGTCAGGCGCAGATCACCGAACGCGCCACGCCGTTCCCCAGCGGGTCGAGCGGCATCCAGGAGGTGGTGGTGTCCGTCGCGTGAACGCATACGCACCAAGATCCGCGAAAAAACTTCTCCGACAAGCAATCCGGAGCCACAACGGCACCGAATCCCCCATGACCGTGCACCACACAGCCACAAGGAGTGACTGACATGAAGAGCATGAAGACCCGTACCGGCCTCGTCGCCCTCGCCATCGCCCTGCCCCTGAGCCTCGCGGCCTGTGGCAGCTCGAGCGACAACACCGCCTCCGCCGGTGCCGGCAGCACGCCCGCCGCGACGTCCTCGGACGCCATGACGAGCACGCCCTCCGACACGATGACCTCGTCCGAGTCGATGGACGCTGCTGCGGCCGTCTTCGGTGAGGGCTGCGCCGCCGTGCCGAAGGACGGTGCCGGCTCGTTCAACGGCATGGCCACCGAGCCCGTCGCGACCGCGGCGAGCGCCAACCCGCTGCTCTCGACGCTCGTCACCGCCGTCAAGACGGCCGGCCTCGTCGACACCCTGAACTCGGCTCCCGAGATCACCGTCTTCGCGCCCGTCAACGACGCGTTCGCCAAGATCCCGGCCGCCGACCTCAAGAAGGTCCTCGCCGACAAGCCGACCCTCACCAAGATCCTCACGAACCACGTCGTGGCCGGCAAGCTCTCGCCGGACCAGCTCGCGGGCGACCACAAGACGCTCGCCGGCACCACGATCACGGTCAAGGGCTCTGGCGAGAACTTCACCGTCGGCAAGGCCGACGCCAAGGTCATCTGCGGCAACGTCCCGACCGCCAACGCCACGGTGTACATCATCGACGGCGTCCTGATGCCCTGATCGTCTCCTGACCAGGCTGACGCAGACCACGACGACGGGCGACACAATGGACCCCATGTCACGGTTCTCGGTGGTTCCCTCCGGCGATGACTCGCCGGAGGGACCCGCCCGCCCAGTCACCCCGGAGCAGCTGCTCCGCCGAGCGGCGACGGGAGACGAGACGGCGTTCGCAGAGCTGTACGACGCCGTCTCCCCCCGCCTCTTCGGTCTCGTCCGCCGGGTCGTGCGCGACCCGGCCCAGTCCGAGGAAGTCACCCAGGAGGTCTTCCTCGAGATCTGGCGACACAGCGCACGCTTCGACCCGAGCAAGGGTGGTGCTCTCTCGTGGATGCTCACCATCGCTCACCGCAAGGCCGTCGACCGGGTCCGGTCGGCGGAGGCAGCCCGCCACCGCGACGAGGGATACGGCGCCAGCAACCAGGACGTCACCCACGACTCCACAGCGGAGGCCGTCGTCGAACGGCTCGATGCGGAGCGGGTTCATCGGGCGTTAGAGACGCTCACACCGGTTCAGCGGCAGGCCCTCGAGCTGGCCTACCTCTCGGGATACACCCATACGGAGGTGGCCACCATGCTCGATCTGCCACTCGGGACCGCCAAGACACGCATCCGTGATGGACTGATCAGACTACGAGACACGTTGGGGGTGACACTGTGAGCGAGGACATCCACGCACTGTCGGGTGCCTACGCCGTGGACGCCCTCGACGAGGTCGAGCGGGCGCGCTTCGAGCGTCACCTCGCCGGCTGCACCGCCTGCCAGGCCGAGGTCGAGAGCCTCGTCGCCGCCGCGTCGGAGCTGTCGGTGCTGACCGAGGTCGCCCCGCCGGCCTCGCTCCGGGCCAAGGTGCTCGCCGAGATCGCGACCGTCCGTCCCCTGCCGCCGCTCACCGCGCAGCAGGGCGACGCCGCCGACGAGGACGTCACGTCCACGCCGCCGGCCCCCGTCCAGGCTCCGGCCGCTGCTGCCCCCGAGACCCGCATCGAGCACGGCGACGACCTCGCCGGCCGACGCCGGTCCCGCTCGGCCCGTGGGCTCGCCCGCGGCTGGCGCGTCGTCGTCGCGGCCGCCACGGTGGCCGTGCTCGCCATCGGCGGGTTCACCGTGTGGAAGCAGATCGACAAGGACCCGTCCCGGGCCATCGCCGACCAGGTGCTCGCAGCACCTGACGCCACGCGCTACGGGGCGCGGCTCGCCGGCGGTGCGACGGCCACGGTCGTCCGCTCGAACTCGCTCCAGAAGGCCGTCATCGTCACCTCCGGCATGTCGCAGCCGCCCTCGGGCAAGGTCTTCCAGCTGTGGCTCCAGGACGCGACGGGTCACATGACCTCGGCGGGCCTCATGCCCGGCGGCGGCGACCAGGTGGTCGTGCTGAGCGGCGACGCCAGCCACTCGAAGGGCGCCGGCATCACGGTCGAGCCCGAGGGCGGTTCCGACCAGCCGACCTCCAACCCCGTGGCCTTCATCGCCTTCGCCTGAGACGACCGGTCGCTCGCACGTCGGGCGGTCACGAGCTCGCTCCCGGCTTCCCCAGCTGGAGCTCGTGACCGCCCGGCTTCGCGTCGCCCTCGCGCGTGTACGTTGACGCCTCATGGACTGGACCGAGGTGGCGGGCTTCGTGACGGGCGCCGCGTGCGTGGCCCTCGTCGTGCGCCGCAGCGTGTGGAACTTCCCCGTCGGCATCGCCAACAACGTCCTCTTCCTCGTGCTGTTCACCGGCGCCGGCCTCTACGGCGACGCCGCCCTCCAGGTGCTCTACATCGCCCTCGCGGTCCTCGGCTGGTGGGCCTGGCTGCGCGGCGGTCCCGACCGCGGGCCGCTGACGGTGCGCCGCACGCCGCGCTGGTTCTGGCCGGTCGCGGTGGTGCTCGTCGCCGTCGCGACGTGGGCGGTGTGGTCGCTGCTCACCCGGCACACCGACTCCGACGTGCCGACGTGGGACGCCCTGACGACCTCCCTCAGCCTCGTGGCGCAGCTGATGCTGAGCTTCAAGTGGATCGGCAACTGGGTGCTGTGGATCGCCGCGGACCTGCTCTACGTCCCCCTCTACCTCCACAAGGGGCTCACGCTCACCGCCGTGCTGTATGCCGGCTTCCTCGTCCTCTGCGCCGTCGGCCTCTGGCAGTGGTGGCGGCTGCGCGACGCGCCCGCGGACGTGGCCGGGACCCGCGACGCGGCCTTCCGGAGTGAAGGCTCGCTCGCTCGCACGCTCGCGAGCGACCCTTCCCCGGCTCCAGCAGGCGAGGTGGGCGGACGGTGAGCGGGCGCCACGGGCACGGGCTCGTCATCGGCAAGTTCTACCCCTTCCACGCCGGCCACCAGGCGCTCGTGCGGGCCGCGACGAGCACCTGCGACCGGGTCACCGTCGAGGTCATGGCGCACGCCGTCGAGTCGATCCCCGTCGACGTCCGCGTCGGCTGGGTGCAGGCCGAGCACCCGACGGCTCGCGTCGTCGCGGCCCCCGACGACCACGACGTCGACTTCGACTCGCCGGAGGTCTGGGACCTGCACATGGAGGTCATCGAGTCGCACCTCGACGGTCCCGTCGACGCGGTCTTCACGAGCGACGCCTACGGCGAGGAGATGGCCCGCAGGCTCGGCGCGACGTGGGTGCAGGTCGACCCGGGACGGGCCTCGACCCCGATCTCGGGCACCGCGGTGCGCGCCGACGTCGCCGGGTCGTGGTGGGCGCTCCCGTCGCCGGTGCGGGCGTGGTTCGCCAAGCGCGTCGTCGTCGTGGGCGCCGAGTCGACCGGCACCACGACGCTGGCCGAGGCCCTCGGCGAGCACTACGGCACGACGGTCGTCCCCGAGTTCGGCCGGGAGTGGACCGAGCGGCGACCCGGCGGGCTCACCGCGCCCTGGCACACCGCCGAGTTCGACCTCGTCGCGCGCGAGCAGGCAGCACAGGAGGACGCCGCGGCCGCCGCCGCACCCCGACCACTGCTCGTCTGCGACACCGACGCCTTCGCGACGACGCTCTGGCACGAGCGCTACGTCGGCTCGCCGTCGCCGACCGTGCGCGCCCTCGCCGACGCGCGGCCGGCACCCGCCCTCTACGTCCTCACCGGCGACGAGATCCCGTTCGTCCAGGACGGCATGCGCGACGGCGAGCACGTGCGGGCGTGGATGCAGGGCCGGTTCCGCGAGGAGCTCGCTGCGCGAGGCGTGCCGTGGGTCGAGGTGCGCGGCAGCCACGAGGAGCGGCTGGCCGCGGCCACCGCGGCCGTCGACGACGTCATCGCCGCGGGCTGGCAGCTCGCCGACCCCGTGGGCTGAGGCCCGCCGCGCTCCGGCTGGCACAATCACGAGCGTGACCACGTCAGGGGAGCAGGCACACACGGGGCTCGGCCACGTCTCGAACGCACCGACGCGCCCCGGCGCGGCCGGACGGCACACGGACGAGCTCGACCTCACCGACCTCTACGGCACGTCCCGGGAGGCCGGCGCCGACGCGGGCCCGCCCCTCGACGAGAAGCTGCGGCAGGCGTACTTCTGGATCACGAACCACGCCATCATCAGCCCCCACTACGACGTCGAGTTCCACGACGGCCCGAGCGAGCGGATCCCGTTGGGCGACAGTCGCGGCGAGCTGACGCTGCCGAGCGGGCAGTCCTACTCGAGCTTCGTCCTCATGCCGCTGCTGACCTTCATGGTGCGCGGCCGCTGCCTCATGGTCGGCGGCCCGGGGCGCGGCAAGACCGCGAGCGCCCTGCTCATGGGCGTCCTCGCCGGCTACACCCCGACCGAGATGCGACGGGGGATGCAGCACGGCCACCCGCAGCTGACCGTCGCCGACCTCTTCGGCACGCCGCTGCCGCGCGACCTCGTCGAGGCCGAGAGGCTCTCGGACGTCGAGGTGGCGTGGCGCTCGTGGCTCGGCATGCGCGTCAAGATCGTCGACGAGTACAACCGCATCCCGACGCGGACGCAGTCGGCGCTGCTCACCGTGCTCGCCGACGGCTACGTCGAGACCTTCGACCAGGTCTACGAGACGGGCCACAGCGCGTGGTACCTCACGGCCAACGACGACGCCGGCGGCGGCACCTACCAGGTCATCGACGCGCTCCGGGACCGCATCGACGTCGTCGTCGCGGCGCTGCCCTTCAACAACCGCTTCCTCTCGGCGCTCGTCTCGCGCGCCGAGCGGAGCGTGCGCCCCGAGGACGTCGTCCCCGACTCCATCGTCTTCTCCGAGGCCGAGCACGACCGGCTCCACCGGGCGGTGCTCGAGGTGCCGATCCCGCGGCCGGTGCTGCGCCGGATCGAGCACTTCGCCGGGCAGTTCGAGTACCTCGAGCGCGCGGGTAGCCAGTTCGAGTACCGCACCAAGGACACGGCGCGGCTCGCCGGCGTCGACCCCCACCTCGTGCAGCAGGAGGACACGGGCCGCGACGCCCTGAGCGACGTCGGCACGCAGACGACCGCGGGCCTGTCGGTGCGCGCGCTCCAGTCTCTCGTGCTCTACAGCAAGGCGATGGCGCTCTTCCGCGGCGACGACGCGGTCGGCGTCGACCACGTGCGCGCGGTGCTGCCCTTCGTCCTCTTCCAGAAGCTGCCGATGGACACCGAGGCGCGCGTCTTCGAGCAGGACGACACCGCGGCGCTGCGCCTCGACCGGGTGTCCTGGCTGCACGCGATGTTCGACACGACGTGCCGGCAGTTCGACGCCGAGGGGCTCGACCGTGACGACCCGGTCGGCGACGCACTCGCGCTCTTCGACCGCGGCCTCGACGGGCTGGGCGCCGACGAGGTGCGTGCCCGGATCACCCACGTCGGGCGGCTCCTCACGTCCCTCGCCGCGCAGCGCAAGGTCTACGGTCACACCTTCGACGACGCGCTCACGCTCAAGTACCTCCACCAGCGCTACACGAACTACCTCTCCTGGCTGCGCTGGTCGTCATGAGTGCGTATGCCGCCGGGCCGGGCTCGTCGGTCGAGGCAGCCCCGCTGTGGGCCGCTGCGCTCCGGCGGGTGGCGGACGACCTGCGCCACGACCTCGACGTGGCGCGAGCCGGTGGGGCCTCGGACGCCGCGCTGGCGGCAGCCCTGCGGGCGGCGGGCCCCGGCTTCGAGCGGTTCGTCGCCCGCCAGGGAGCCCCGGCCGGGTCCGTCCCGGAGCCGGTCGTCGACCGGTGGGCCACGCACTGGGCGCGGTCCGTCGTCGCGCTCACCGCGGCGGGCCGCTACGGCGAGGGCTCGGTCGCGCGGTGGGTGCTCGAGTGGGTCGTCCCTGCGCTGCGGCTCGACCTGCGCACCGTGACCCCGCTCGTCGTCGACGACCTCGTGACGGCGGCTGCGCAGGTGTCGGGGCGAGCCGATGCCACCGGCTGGGCGCGAGGCATCGAGGCGGGCCTCGCCGGCTGGCCGGCCGACGTGCCGCTCACCGACGACCGCGTGCGCGAGCTCGGCGCGGTGTCGGCCTGGCGCGCCGGGCACGTGCGGCTCCGCGCCGCGGCCCGGTCGGTGGCGGCGAGCCTGCCCGACCCTGTGGCGCGTGCGGTGCTCCGGCTCGAGGAGGGCCAGCAGGTCGGCGACCTGCTGGCGCGCAACGCCGCCGTGCCGTGCGCGTGGGGTGCAGCGGTCGAGAAGCGGCCCGTCGGCGCCTTCCAGGGCTTCGGCGGCGCGTGGCTCCTGCCGCCGGTCGTCACCGGTGGCGACGGGCACCGCTGGAGCGTCGTGTCGGGCCCCACCCGGTGGACGGTCCTCACGGACGCGTTCGGCGACGCGGTCCTGCCCGACGAGGGCGAGCCGACCACCGAGGACCCGGCGCCGCTCGTCCGTGAGGAGTGGTGGGACCGCTACGGCGACGACATTACGGGCGCCGTGCGGGCCGGGGGCGCGGTGCTCGTGAGCCGGCGCTCGAGCCACCGGCTCAGGCTCGTGCCCGACCCCGGGGTCACTCCATGACGGACGCCGCGGCGAAAGGCACGAGAGGCACGACGGGCACGACGGGCACGACGGGCACGACTGGCACGGTCGACTGGGACGGGCTCGAGCAGCGCTGGCGCGCAGCCTGGCCCACGGCCCTCGCCTGCTGGGGGCCGTCGCTGCGGCTCGGCGAGCCCCGCTTCCTGACCCCTGCGGACGCACCGGGCACGACGAGCTTCGCGTGGTTCGACCTGGACGACGTCGGCGCGACCATCGACCTGCGCGCCGTCGTGCGGCTCGGCATCGAGGACGTCGCCGTCCCGGTGCTCGCCCACGAGATCGGCCACCACGTGCTCGCTCCTGCCGACGCGACCGGGCGGGCCCGCATCGTCGAGCGCTGCCGCCGTGGTCTCGTCGACCGCGATGCCGACGCGCCCATGGTCTCGAACCTGTGGACCGACCTGCTCATCAACGACCGCCTGACCCGGCTCGCCGGGCTCGACATGACCGCGCCCTACCGCGCGTCCCGGCGCACCGTCGCCGCCCAGCACCCCGAGCCGGCCCCTGACGCGAGGCAGCGCGCAGGCACCGCGCGTCACGACGCCACGGCGCCGGACACGTACTTCGACGTCTACCTCCGTGCGTACGAGCTCATGTGGTCGCTGCCGAGCGGGAGCCTCGTGCCGCCGCTCGGCGCCGCGGCCGAGGTCGACGCCGGCTTCCTCGCGCGGCACGCCCGTGTCTTCGCCCGCGACGCGGTCGGTGGGGCCGGCGGGTTCGCGGCGCTGATCCGGCACTGGCTGCCCGAGCCGACGCCGTCCGGCCTCCAGGGCCCGTGCCACGTCACCGGCGGCAGCGCGACGGCCCCCGACGTCGCCGAGGACGACTCGCTCGCGGGCCTGCCGACGCACCCGGCGCTCGACCCGCGCGTCAACAGCCAGGCCCCCGGGGCGAATGGCCCGGACAGCGACGGCTCCGGCACGGCGGAGGGCGCGGTCGACGGGACCGGGAACGGGTCCGGCCAGGTCTTCGGGCCGGCCGACCTCGCCACGCTATACGCGACGCTCGGCGTCACCCGCGATGCCGCTGCCGACTGGTACGTCGCCCGCGCGCGGCGCCATCTCGTCCCCTTCCCCGTCGACCACGAGCAGCCCGTCAGCGAGCCCGAGCTGCAGGGCCTCGAGACGTGGGAGCTCGGCGACGACCTGACCGACCTCGACTGGACCGGCACGACGCTGCGCTCGGCGACCGTGCTGCCCGGGATGACGACGCAGCGCCGCGTCGTCGAAGAGGCGGAGGGGCTCGACCCGGTCGAGCGCCCCGTCGACCTCGACCTCTACGTCGACTCGAGCGGCTCGATGCCGGACCCACGCGCCCTCGTGTCGCCAGCCGTCCTCGGCGGTGCGGTGCTCGTGCTCTCCGCACTTCGGGTGGGCGCTCGTGTCCGGGTGACGAGCTGGTCGAGCCCCGGACAGGTGACCTCGAGCGGTGACCTCGGCACGGACCGCGACCGGCTCGTCGCGGCGCTGCTGACCTACCACGGGGGCGGCACGAGCTTCCCGCTGCACGACCTCGCCACCGCCCACGACGGGCGAGCAGCCGACCGTGCCACCCGCCGGCGCTGCCACGTCGCGGTCATCTCCGACGACGGCGTCGAGTCGATGTTCGGCCGGGGCCAGGAGCCGGGCCTCGAGTCCGCGGCCGCTCGCGCCCTCGACCGTGCCGGTGGCGGTGGCACGCTCGTGCTCCGCGTCGCACCGGAGACCGCCGAGCGCACCCGCACCATGTCCGGCGACTACGTCGTGGAGGCGGTCGACAGCCTCGACGACGTCGTGTCGCTGGCGCGGCACTTCGCGCGGCGACACTGGGACACCGGCCCGAGGAGGACCCTGCGATGAGCACCCGCCCCTACGAGCAGCCACTCGACCACTCGGACGAGGGACCGTGGCTGCGCACCCTCACCGACCGCCTCGTCACGATGCCACCGGTCTTCCTCCGTCCCGAGGTCGTCACCGAGGCCGTGCTGCGCGACGGTCTCGAGCTGGTGCGGACGGAGCGGCTCACGCCCGGAGCGCTCGCCGCGCTGCGGCGCCTGGCGTCAGCCGCCCTGCCCGAGCGCCTTGCCGCCCACGTCGCCGCCCACCTGCTCACCGAGCCGGCGCTGCGGCCGGCGCTGGCCTCGCGCACCGTCGCGGACCTCGTCGAGGCGATCTGGCACTTCACCTCCCTCCCCTCGGATGTGCCCCTGCGCCAGTGGTTCGGCGACGACCCGGAGCGGCACGAGGAGGTCGCACGAGCGCTGCTGCGCTGCGTCGAGATCCGTCCCCGCGGCGAGACCCACGCGCAGTCCGAGGACCGGTGGCAGGCGGTGAGCACCGTCCTGCGCTCCGACGCCCTCCGCCTCGCCGCCATCGAGCAGCAGCGCGCCGACGAGCTCGCCAAGGCCCTCGCCAGCAGGCGGGCCCGGGAGGCTGCGGCCCAGTACACCCATGTCTGACCCGGTCGCCCGGCCCACGGCCCTCCCCGGCTACGAGCCGATGGGCGCCGCCGTGCGCACGGACGCCGAGCGCTTCCCCGCCCTCGACCCGAGCGGACGCGAGCGCCTCGACGCCCTCCGGCAGCACGCACACGCCCCCGCCTGGAGCCACGCCTGCGGCGACCTGCTCACCGACGTCGACCACCTGACGCTGGAGGCCTGGCGGCGGGAGGTGCCGTCGCTCGCGGCGGCAGCGAGCGCCGAGCCGCCCGCCTGGCTGGTCGCCGAGACGGAGCGGCTCGCACGCGTCGTGCCGCACCTGCGCCGGCTCGGGGTGCGTGCGTGGGCCGACGTGCCCACCATCTCGCGCGCGGACCTCGCCCGTGGCGTGGCCGACTTCGTGCCCCTCGACGTGCCCCTCGACCGTGTCGTGCAGGGCACGAGCTCGGGGTCGAGCGGGTCGGCGCTCGTCATCCCGTGGCACCCCGTCGACATCGCCAAGGACCTCGCCCTGCTCGACCTCCTGCTCACGGGTGTCGGGGTCGACTGGCGCGAGGACCCTTCTCGGATGGGGCTGCTCAGCGTCGTCGACCAGGAGCAGGCCTTCACGTACGCGTCCGCGATGACGCTGCGCGGCGGCCAGTCGATGTCGCGCGTCAGCCTCCACGCCTCCGCGTGGGCGGACGCCGGGGCCCGACGCGCCTTCCTCACGGCCGCCGACCCGCAGGTCGTCACGGGCTCCGCCCTCACCCTGCAGACGTATGCCGCCCTCGACCTCCCGTGCTCACCGCTCGCCCTCGTCTCGGGGGCCGTCGACCTCGCGACCCCGGCCAGGGCCCACCTCGAGACGACGCTCGGGGTGCCCGTCCTCGACCTCTACGGGCTGCGTGAGGTGGGCCCGGTGGCGTGCGAGACGGCGACCGGGGCCGGGCACGTGCTCGTGCCGCGACGCGCGTGGGTCGAGGTCGTCGACGAGGCCGGCGACCGCGTGGCCGACGGGACGGCGGGTGAGATCACGGTGTCGTCGCTCGAGAACCCCTACCTGCCGTTGCTGCGCTACCGGACCGGCGACCGCGGCGCCCTCGTCGGCACGGGGACGGAGCGCCGCATCGTCGGGCTCGAGGGCCGGTCGGCGGTGACGTTCGCGGCCGGGGACGGGCGGCGGGTCCAGTCGGTCGAGCTGACCCAGCAGCTCCAGCGCTTCGGCGTCCGCGCCTGGGCGGTCGTGCAGGACGCGGACGGGTCGGTCACCACGCGCTGTCTCGGCGGGGACGCGGACGGCCTCCGGAAGGCACTCGAGGCGCTGCTCGACCGTCCGGTCACCGTCGAGACGGTCGCCGCTGCGGCCGACCTCGGCCCGGGCAAGCCACGGCGCTTCACGAGCGCCCCCTGATCCGCGGCGGCGCGCCCGGGGGAGCGGACGGCATACGCCATCGGTCGGCGACGAGCGTCAGTGCGGCCGACCGGCCGCGTCGGCCCAGATGTCGAGCGGCACCGAGCGGATGCTGCGGCCGTCGAGGTCGAGCTCGCGGCCCATCCGCTTGATCGAGCGGAGCACCATCGACCGGTCGTGGATGGTCATCTGCGGCACCTCGGCGGCGAGCCGCGCCTCGACGTGCGAGAGCTCGTGGAGCGAGTGGGTCGTGAGCGCGATCATGAGGTTGGGGCGACCACCGGAGATGCGCCAGCACACCCGGATGCCCGGCAGGCGCCGGAGGGTCGTCGCCACGGCGTCGATGTCGCCGGCGTCGGCGTAGGCCCACAGCCAGCTGATGACGGGCCAGCCCGAGTCGGGCAGCGCCATGTCGCAGCGGAGGACGACGCGACCGTTGCCGACGAGGTCGGCGAGACGCCGCCGGACGGTGCTCTCGCTGAGGCCGGCACGGGCGGCCATGGTGGCCACCGGCATGCGGCCGTCCTCGCCGAGCAGCAGGACCAGCTGCCGCTCGACCGCGTCGTAGCCGCGGGCGAGGTCGGTCTGCTCGGACGTCAGGCCGTCGAGACGCGGCTGCGGCGCCCGCATCATGACGGCGCGCTGCGAGGCGTCGAGCACGTGCAGCTGCCAGTGGTCGCCCATCGAGTAGACCTTCGTCACCGCGTGGCTGCTCGTCGCGACGACGCCCGGGATCGTGCCGACCGACTCGAGGAGGAAGCGGGAGAGGAACGCGAGGTCACGCACCTCGACGAGGATCGTCAGCGACCGCGGCCCGCTCGTGTGCTCGACGCTGAGCACGTGGGGCAGCTCCGTGACGCGCCGGGCGATGGCGAGCGTCTGGGCGGCGCTGCAGCTCAGCTCGACGACGGCGAGGCACGACTCGGGGCGGCCCTGACCCGTCGCCCGCCCGGACACCCAGGCGATGCCCGCCCCGGAGAGGCGCTGCCAGCGCCGGGCCACCGTCACCGGGTCGACGTCGAGCGCCTCGCCGACGAGCGTCCACGACGCGCGGGGCTGCAGCTGGAGGCAGTTGACGATCGCCAGGTCCAGCTCGTCAGCACGTGCGGCGGAATCCTGCGGAATCTCAGCACTCGTCGCGCCATCCTGCGCATTCCGGGCTCCTCGTGGCATGGCTGCCATTCTCGTCCCCGGGCGCGGCCGGCTCAAGGCAGGGTCCGCACCGACGAACAGACGACCACCAGACGACGAACCGACGACGAACACAGGAGCGACGGATGCCTCCCGAAGGCGCGACCCGCGAGATGACGCGACCCACCCAGCCGGCCGGCCTCGACTGGACGACGCGGCTCATGGAGATCGACACGACGAGCCGCGACAGCAACCTGCCGCTCATCGACCTCGTCGCCGGGTACCTCCGGGAGCACGGCGTCGAGCCGGTCCTCGTCACGAACGACGACGGCACCAAGGCCAACCTGCTCGCGACCTTCCCGGCCGCGGACGGCACGACCACCGGTGGCGTCGTCCTGTCGGGGCACACCGACGTCGTGCCGGTCGACGGGCAGGACTGGGCCAGTGAGCCGTTCGTCCCCGAGATCCGCGACGGCCGGCTCTACGGCCGCGGCTCCTGCGACATGAAGGCCTTCATCGGGTCCGTCCTCGCCACCGTGCCGGCCCTGAGCACCACGCCGCTCCGGGAGCCGGTGCACCTGGCCCTGTCCTACGACGAGGAGGTCGGCTGCGTCGGCGCCGTCTCGCTCGTCGACGCGATCGTCGAGCGCGGGCTGAGCCCCCGCGCCTGCATCGTGGGCGAGCCGACGAGCATGCGGGTGATCCGCGGCCACAAGTCGCTGACGATGCTGCAGGTGACCTTCCACGGCGTCGCCGCCCACTCCTCGCGGACGCCCTTCGGCGTCAACGCGATCGAGTATGCCGCCCAGCTCGTCCGCTTCGTCCGTGGCGTCGCCGACGGCTTCCGCACCGACGGCCCGTTCGACGAGCACTACGACGTGCCCTTCACGACGGCGACCGTCAACCAGATCGAGGGCGGGATCGCCGTCAACACCGTCCCGGCCCAGTGCGCCCTCACCTTCGAGTTCCGCGCCGTCGGCGCGGTGGACGTCGACGCGACCGTCGAGAGGTTCCGGGCCGAGGCGCGTCGCATCGAGGCCGAGATGCGTCGCGAGAACCCCGACGCCCGCGTCGAGGTGTCCATCGGCGCCCAGGCCCCCGGCCTCGACACCCCGGACGACGAGGACGTCATCGACCTCGTGACCCGGCTCGGCGGCGAGGCCTCCACCGAGAAGGTGGCCTACGGCACCGAGGCCGGCCTCTTCCAGAGGGCCGGCATCCCGACCGTCGTCTGCGGCCCCGGCGACATCGCGCAGGCCCACGCGCCGGACGAGTTCGTCGCGATCGACCAGATCGAGCGCTGCGACGCGTTCCTCGCCAACCTCCTGACCCACCTCAGCGCGTGACCTCCGCCCCACCTCCCCCGCCGTCCCGAAGGAACACCATGACCCTGACCGCCACACCGACAGACGTGACTCCCGAGCGCCTGGCCGAAGCCCGCAAGGCCGTGCTGAGCAGCTCCATCGGCGCCGCGCTCGAGTGGTTCGACATCATCGTCTACGCCTCGTTCGCCATCGTCATCGCCGAGAACTTCTTCCCCGAGGGCGACCAGACCCTGGGCCTGATCCTCACGTTCGCGACGTTCGCCATCTCCTACCTCGTCCGGCCGCTCGGCGGGATGCTCATCGGCGGCTACGGCGACCGGCACGGACGCAAGAAGGCGCTGACCCTGACGCTCCTGCTCATGATGGTGGGGACCGTCCTCATGGCGGCCGCGCCCACCCACGCCATGGTCGGCGCCTGGGCCGGGGTCATCATCCTCGTCTCGCGCCTCGTCCAGGGCTTCTCGGCAGGCGGCGAGTTCGGCTCGGCGACGACGTTCCTCGTCGAGACCGCACCCCACCGCAAGGCCTACTACGCCTCGTGGCAGGTGGCGAGCCAGGGCATCTCGATGTTCCTCGCGTCGGCGTTCGGCTACGTGCTCTTCAACCAGCTGTCCAAGGAGGACCTCTACTCCTGGGGCTGGCGCATCCCGTTCATCATCGGGTGCCTCATCGGCCCGGTCGGCCTCTACATCCGGGCGCGTCTCTCCGAGCCCAAGGAGTTCACCGACAGCACGCCGAACGAGGCCCCGATCCGCGCGACCTTCACCGAGCACCTGGGGCGCGTGCTCACCGGCTCGGCCTGCGTCGGCGTCGCCACCATCTCGGTCTACCTCATCCTCTTCATGCCGACGTATGCCGTGAAGAACCTCGGCGTCCCGGCGAGCGCCGCCTACCTCGGTGGCGTCGTCGCCGGCATCGTGACGATGGTCGGCGTCCCGCTCGTCGGCCGGCTCGCCGACCGGGTCGGACCGGCCCGGATCATGGTCTGGGCCGCCGTGGGTGCGCTCGTGCTCGCGTGGCCGCTCTTCGCCATCGTCATCGCCTCGCCGACGGTCCCGGTCCTCGTCGTGTCGATCGGGGTGCTGGGCGTCATCATGGCCTTCTACTTCGGCCCCCTGCCGGCCCTGCTGACGACGCTCTTCCCGAGCGACGTGCGCGCCACCGGCGTCTCCGTGGCCTACAACGTGGGCGTCACGGTCATGGGCGGCATCGCCCCGCTCGTGCTGACCTGGCTCATCGGCCTCACCGGCTCGCTCAACGCTCCCAGCGTCTACTACATGGTGGTCGCCGTGGTCTCGCTCGTCGGGCTGACGGTGGCCCGCCGACGCTACGGCGCCGCCTGAGCACCGGCCGTCCGCGGCGTCGGCGTGCTCGCCCGACGTCGCGGACGGCATACGCCCCCCGGTCAGGCGGGCGTCAGACGGACGGGGGCCAGCGACGACGGCGCCACTCGTCCCAGGTCGCGAGGCCGGCCGGAGGATCGTCGACCGGCTCACTCCCGTCGAGCTCACCGGGCGTCGGGACGTCGATGCTCGCGGCCCAGGCGTCGAGCTCCGACTCGGACATGTGCCACGTCGTGTGTGACGCATCGGCCAGACGCTGGTCCAGGCGACGGCGCTGCTCGGCGCGGGTGAGCTCGACGTAGTGGATCTCGACGACCGCACCTCGGTCCGTGGCTGCCTGGCGTAGCGCCGAGCGCTCGTCCCGGGACCAGAGGCCGAAGTCGATGACGACGTCGGTGCCGAGCTCGAGGGCGCGGAGGCCGACCTCGACGAGCCGGCCCTCGATGACGTCCTGGGCCGCCGGCGGGTTCTCGCTCCCGTAGAGCGCCTTGACCCACTCGTCCTTCGTCAGGCGAAGGGCGCCGCGCTCGACCTCGAGGCGCCGGGCGGTCGTGGTCTTGCCGGTGCCGGGCAGTCCCACGGTCAGGAACAGGGTCGGGGGTCTCATCGATCACCTTTCAGCGGGGCTGAGCGACATCATCATCACCCACCTCCGGGCCGGTGGCCCAGAGCGCTGACGATCCCGCCGGGGCGCCGGGTCGCGAGGTACGTTGTCGCCATGAGCGACACCCCCGGTTCAGGCGGGTCCACCGGGCCGACGGTCCCCGACGAGCAGTTCACGGTCCCCGTGCCCAACGTGCCCAACGTGCCACGCGGCCCGGGCGCCGGCGCAGCCGGACCGACGACGCCTGCGGCTGCGGCTCCGACGCAGGCCATCCCCGTCTTCGAGCCGACGCGGGAGCTGCCCACGGCCGACCCGTCGTGGCCCGCCCCGCCACCGTCCGCTCCACCCGTGCCGCCGAATCCGTATGCCGGACAGCCGGTCTGGCCGGCGAGCCCCACTCCCGGCCGAGTCACCGACGAGACCGTCGACCCGCTCCTCGGGCAGATCGGGGTGGCGCTCTTCTGGATCACCGTCGGCTGGTGGCTCTTCGTCCTCATCCGCGTGCTCGGCTTCCTGACCCGCAACGGTCTCACCGACACGATCCTCATCCGGACCATCGACCTCGGCGCCGAGGAGACCGTCGTCGCAGCGGTGCTGTCCGTCCTCGCCGCACTGCTGCTCCTGCTCGGTCGTGGACGCTCCGGCCGGTCACCCCTCGGATGGGCCTCCCTCGCACTCGCCGTCGTCACGGTGGGCGTCGCCGTCTGGCGCCTGCTGCCGTGACCGGGATCGCTTGAGCGCGAGCGAGATCCGATGCTCACCCCCTCAGCGGCCCGGGAGGTCGCAGACGCCTACGGTCTCGACGGGACCGCGACCCTGACCGGGCCGGTCGCGCGGGGCCAGCTCGGCCAGGTGTGGCGCCTCGACACGGGGCACGAGAGCCACGCCGTCAAGGAGTGGTTCGCGACGCCCGACCTCGACGCGGCCTCCAGGGACGCCGACCTCGTCGACGCGGCCCGCGGGCACGGGGTCGTCACACCGCGGATCCGGCACACGCCCACCGGAGACGTGGCCACGACCGTCTGCACGGCCGACGGCGACACGGCGGTGCGGGTCTTCGAGTGGGTCGACCTGCAGCCGCGCACGCGCCGGCTCGACCCCGTCGCGGTCGGACGCACCCTCGCGGGGCTGCACCGGGCGGGTGCGCCGTCGGACGAGGCCGTCGACAACTGGTTCGCGACCGGCTTCGGCGAGCAGCGCTGGCGCGACCTGCACCAGCGGGTGCTCGACGAGGGCGCGCCGTTCGCCGGGCAGCTCGGGGCGCTCGTGGACGAGCTCGTCGCCGTCGAGTCGGTCGTCGAGCCGCACGAGTCGACCATCGTCTGCCACCGCGACCTCTGGGCCGACAACGTGCTCGCCACGGTGGGCGGCGAGGTCTGCGTCATCGACTTCGAGAACCTCGGCCCGGCCGACCCGAGCCAGGAGCTCGCCATGGTGCTCTTCGAGTTCGGCGACGACGACCCGGCGCGGGCGCGGCTGCTCCACACGGCATACCGCGAGGCCGGCGGCCCGGGACGGGTCACGCGGCGGGGCCACTTCACGATGCTCGTGGCCGAGCAGGCCCACATCGGCCAGCTCGCCTGCTCGCGCTGGGTCGGCGCGAGCAGCGAGTCCGAGCGCGAGCGCCTCGCGGCCTGGTTCCTCGAGATCCCCGACGACCCGGTGACGCTGCCGCGCATCGACCGGGTGCTCGCCGCCGTCACCTGACGTCGGCGGGCACCGGGGGCTCGTCCCCCTCAGGCCCGGACGACGCGCAGGGTCCGCACCTCGAACGCGCTCAGCACGATGGGCACGTCGCCGTCGGTGACCGCGACCCCGCCGTCGTCGAGCGGCTCCTCGAGGAGCGTCGCGGTCGTCACCGAGGCGACCGGGAGGTCGAGCCGCAGCACGCCGCGGGCCCGCCCGCCGAGGGACTCGTAGACCCGGACGACGAGGTCGCCCGAGCGGTCGGCCGCCTCCTTGACGCTCGACAGGACGATGCCCTCACCCGTCACGGTGACGAGCGGCGCGACCCCGTGAGCGCCCCTGACCCGGCGGGCCGACGTGCCCATGAGCGCGCCCTCCCGGGTGGCGACGTCGGCGTCCGCACCGACGACGAGCCCGTAGCGGTGGGTCTGGACTCCCTGGTCGGTCTCGGGGTCGGGGAAGCGCGGAGCCCGGAGCAGCGACAGCCGCACGGTGGTGACGACGTCGTCGCCGACGACGTCGCGGGTCACGTCGTGCCCGTAGGTCGAGTCGTTGACGAGCGCGACCCCGAAGCCGCGCTCCTCGGCGAGCACGAAGCGGTGCATCGACGTCTCGAACTTCGCCGCCTCCCAGCTCGTGTTCGTGTGCGTGACCCGGCGGTGGAAGCCGAACTGCGTCTCGGCGGCGACGTGCTCGGCGCGCACGTCGAGCGGGAAGGCGACCTTGAGGAACTTCTCCGTCTCGTTCCAGTCGGTCTGCTGCGAGATCTCGAGGAGACGCGCGCCCGGTGCGAGCGAGAGCTCCTGTCGCACGGTCGAGTCCGCCGAGATCTGGCGCTCGACGACGACCCGCGCCACGCCCTCGTCGTCGACCGCCGCCGTGAGGGCGGAGACGTCGCGCAGGTCGGTGACCCGGTTGCGGTAGTAGCGGTCGACGTCCCACGCGTCCCACCGGTTCGGGACGTCCTCGTGCAGCTGGAGGAGGTTGCCCTCGCGGCCCGGCGAGATGGCGTCGCGTCCGGTCGCGAGGTCGACGGCCGAGGTGAGGAGCCCCTCGGCCGAGACGGTCACGGCGACGACGCCGTTGTCGAGCACCCAGCCGCCGTCGCGCTCGACCAGCGACACGGCATACGCCCCGGGGCCCTGTGCCTCGAGCGGCGTGACGCCGCCGGCCGGCACCCCGGCACGCTCGAAGGGCGCCGCGTTGGCCTCGACCACGACGTCACCCTCACCGACGAGCGCCGCGAGCGACCGCGCGACGATCGCCTCGGCCGCCTCGGTGACCCGGGCGTACTGCTCGACCGCCTCGCGGTGCACCCACGCGATCGACGTGCCCGGGAGGATGTCGTGGAACTGCTGGAGCAGCACCTGCTGCCACAGCGCGTCGAGCTCGTCGTGGGGGTATGCCGTCCCCGTCCGCACCGCGGCCGTGGCCGCCCACAGCTCCGCCTCGACGAGCAGGTGCTCGGTGCGACGGTTGCCCTGCTTCGTCCGGTGCTGCGACGTCAGCGTCGCGCGGTGCAGCTCGAGGTAGAGCTCACCGACCCAGACGGGCGCGTGCGGCAGCTGCTCACGGGTGCGGTCGAAGAAGGCGTCGGGGTGCTCCCAGCGCACCCTCGGGCTGCCCTCGAGGTCGGCGAGGCGGCTCGCCCGGCCCGTCATCTCGCGGGTCGTGCCGCCACCGCCGTCGCCCCACCCGACCGGCGCGATCGAGCCGGTCGCGACGCGGCTCTCGCGGAACTGGCGCGAGGCGAGGGCGACCTCCGCGCCGGAGAGCTGTGCGTTGTAGGTGTCCATCGGCGGGAAGTGGCTGAGGACGCGGGAGCCGTCGATGCCCTCCCAGAGGAAGGTGTGGTGCGGGAACGTGTTGACCTGGTTCCACGAGATCTTCTGGGTGAAGAACCACTCGAAGCCCGCCCGTCGCATCAGCTGCGGCAGCGCCGGGGAGTAGCCGAAGCTGTCGGGCAGCCAGACGCCGCGGCAGCGGATCCCGAGCTCGGTCTCGAAGAAGCGCTGGCCGTGGAGGAACTGGCGCACGAGCGACTCGCCCGACGGCATGACGGTGTCGCTCTCGACCCACATGCCGCCGAGCGGGACGAAGCGGCCCGCGTCGACGGCCGCCTTGACCCGCTCCCAGACCTCCGGCCGGTGCTCCTTGATCCACGCGTACTGCTGGGCGCTCGACATGCCGTAGACGAAGTCGTCGGTCTCGTCGATGAGCGTCGCCATCGACGACGTCGTGCGGGCCACCTTGCGGATCGTCTCGCGCACGGGCCAGAGCCACGCGCTGTCGATGTGGGCGTGGCCGACGGCGGAGATCTCGTGCGCGCTCGCCTCGGCGGGCCGCGCGAGCACGTCGACGAGGGCGGCGCGTGCCTCGGCGGCCGTCGACGCCACGTGCTGGAGGTCGAGGCGGTCCATGGCGTCGTCGAGGGCCTGGAGCACCTGCATGCGGCGCGGACCGGCCGGCAGCTCGGCCTGCAGCTCGAGCAGCACCTCGACGTCGAGCGCCAGCTCGAAGACGTCGCGCTCGAAGACGGCGAGGTCGAGGCGGCCGGTCGTGTAGAGGCGCTTCGAGGAGCTCGTGACGATGTCACCCTCGCTCGTCGGCACGAAGGGGTTGCCGGCGACGAGGATCGGGTTCGAGGCGGCCTCGACGTAGAGCTCGACGGCCTGCCCGGCCTCGGCCTCGTCCGCGACGAGGACCCACTGGTTGCGCGGGTTCAGCGACTTCACCGGCGTGCCGTCGGCGCGGTAGACGAGCCCCTCGCACTGGAAGCCCGTCATGTCGCGGTCGAAGCCGAGGTCGGCCACGACCTCGACGCGGCGCCCGGCCCAGTGCGCCGGCACCTGCCCGGTGAGCCGGAACCACGTCGTGCCCCAGGCGGCGCCCCACGGGGTGCCGACGGCATACGGCGTGTAGTCGAGGGCGAGGCCCTCGGCCGGCGCCACGGGCTCGCCCGGCAGCTCGTGCCACTGGGCCGTCAGCGGCACCGACTCGGCGTGGACGGCCGGGAGGATGCGCTCCTTGAGAACGCGCGTCACGCGCCCCACGGTCAGGGGGATGTCGTCGTGCATGGCTGCCTCTCGGGAGTGCGGGGGTCCACGGTCTCGGTCCGTGCACACGACCCGGCCGATCCCCGCGAGTGGCGACCCCCGGCATATCGTGACCGCGTGACGAACATCGGACGCCTCATGCTCGCGCAGGTCAAGTCGATCGGCTCGCGCAACGCCTGCCTGGCCGCGGGCGACGTGCCCGGCGGCCCGTGGGTCGCGCGCGGCGGGCGGACCTACCGCACCGGGGCGAGCGGCAGCACGAGCGAGGCCATCACCCGGGCGCGGGCGATCCGGTCGGTCACGAGCGTGCGCGGCTACCAGGAGGTCGGTCGGGCCGACCTCTTCATCCAGGTCATCCCCTTCGCGTCACCGGAGGACGCCCGCGCGGCCCTCACCGAGCTGCGCTCGCTGCCGCGGACGATGCCGCAGAGCAAGGGCCTCTCCGACGTCGGCGAGCTGCGGGCGGTGGAGGCACCGGAGGTGGCCGGCACGACGCACGTCGAGGCGGCCGAGCAGCCGTTCGTCCTCGACGGCGAGCACTCGCGCACGCTCACGGTGTGGTGCGTCGCCGGCAGCACGGTCGTCGTCGCGGCGCTCGGCGGACGGGCCGAGGCGGTCCGGTGGCCGCAGCTCGCCGCGATCGTCGAGGCCCAGGCGGCCGCGCTCGGCTGAGCGGGACCGGTGGCGCGACGGCGTCAGCCGCGACCGAGGATGCGGCTGAGGAAGCCGGAACCGGATGCCTTCTCCGACTCCGCGTGGCCGGGGCAGCGCTGGCCCGTCGGCACGTTGCGCATGACCTGGTCGACGTGCTGGCCGCAGCCGGCCCACGTCGTCTTGCCGCAGGTCTTGCAGGTGGCCGCTCGGCACATGGTCGCTCTCCTTGGTCGTTAGATACCCACGGGGGTATGCGTTCGCGACCACGATAGCCGAGAGGGGGCGCGCGTCCAAGCCTGCTCAGCCTGCGGCACACGGCTGAGCGGGCGGCATACGGCTCAGTGGCGCCTAAGCACTGCGGGGCCGGTGAGCGGGACCGGCGCTACTGGGACGGGTCAGCGCTGCTGCCAGTCGGGGCCGAGGCGCACGACGTCGCCCACGACGACGACCGCGGGAGCCCGCACGCCCCGCTCGCGCGCGAGCTCGGCGATGGTGCCGACCGTGCCGACGGTCGTGCGCTGGTCGGGGGCGAAGCCGCGCTCGACGACCGCGACCGGACAGTCGGCCGACCGGCCGTGCAGGGCGAGCAGCTCGGTCGTGCGGGCGAGCTGGGTCACACCCATGAGCAGGACGAGCGTGTGGTCACCGCCGGTCGGCAGGACCGGGATGTCGTCGTGGCCCGTGACGACCGTGAAGCCGCGCGCGACCCCGCGGTGGGTCACGGGTATGCCGGCCGCCGCGGGCACGCTCACCGCGCTCGTCACGCCGGGCACGACCTCGACCCGTATGCCGTGGGCCTGGCACGCGTCGCGCTCCTCGCCCCCGCGCCCGAGGACGTAGGGGTCACCGCCCTTGAGGCGGACGACCCCGAGGCCCCGCTGGGCCTCCTCGACGAGGATGTCGTTGATCCGGGACTGCGGCACCGGGTGGTGGCCGGGCGTCTTGCCGACGTCGATGACGCGCACCGACGCGGGCAGCCGGTCGACGACGGCGCGGGGCGCGAGCCGGTCGACGACGACGACGTCGGCCGAGGCGAGCAGCTCGTGGCCACGGGTCGTCAGCAGGCCGTCGGCTCCCGGCCCGCCACCGACGAGCGCCACCCAGCCGCGTCGGCCGTGCGTCCGCGTGCGGCGCAGGTCGAGGGTGCCCGAGGCGAGCGCCCGCTCGACCCCGTCGCGGACCGTCACGGCCAGACCGGGGTCGCCGGCGGCATACGCAGCCACGGTGACGCGGCCGTCGGGGGTGGTCACGTCGGCGCGGGCGGCCACGCTCGCGGTCGTGCCGGCGGCGTCGGTCGCGTCGACGCACCAGACGCGCAGGGCCTCGGCGTCGGCGGCGACCTCGCGGTCGACGGACGGCTCGCCCGTCGCGGTGTGGGCGAACCACGCGCCGTCGAGGTCGACGGGCCCGGCGTAGTCGCGCTCGAGCCAGTCGACCCGACCGGCGACGGCCAGGTCGCGCAGGTCCTCGCAGAGCCAGGGGGCGACGACCCGCACGACCGCGCCCTCGTCGAGGAAGGCCCGGACCCGGCGCGCGGACACGGGCCCACCGCCGACCGCGACGACGAGCCTGCCGGTCAGGTCGAGGACGACCGGCAGGGCCGGCTTCAGATCTCCCATTCCTCGTCACCCTCGGGCTGCGTCGGGGCGTCGGCCGCCGTCGGGAGCGTCGCGCCCACCATGCCCGCGGCAACCGTGCGTCCGTCGTGCGCGTCGATGAGCAGGAACGACCCACCGCGGCGCGAGGTCGAGTAGTTCTCGACCGGGACCGGAGCCGCCAGTCGGAGCGTCACGAGGCCGATGTCGTTGAGGGACAAGGCCTCCGAGGGGACCGCGTGCAGGTCGTCGAGGTCGAGGGCGCCGTCGAGCGAGCGCACCGCGGTCTGCACCGTGCGCGAGCCGTGCTTGAGCAGGAGGCGCTGGGCGGGCCGCAGCGGCGCGTCACCGAGCCAGCAGACGACGGCCTTGATGTCCTGCGTCGGCTCCGGGGCGCCGGCGGCCGCGGCGATGACGTCGCCCCGCGAGATGTCGATCTCGCCGGCGAGGCGGAGCGTCACCGACTGCGGCGCGAAGGCCTCCTGGAGCTCACGGTCACCGAGGTCGATGCCGGCGACGGTCGTGCGGCGGCCGGACGGGAGGGCCACCACCTCGTCACCGACGCGCACGACGCCCGACGCCACCTGGCCGGCATACCCCCGGTAGTCGCGGTGCGCCTCGTCGCGGGCCGCACCCTGGGGGCGGATGACGAGCTGCACCGGCAGGCGGAAGGACTCGTTCGCCGGGTCGTCCGACGGCGGGAGCGCCTCGAGCAGCTCGAGCAGGCTCGGACCGTCGTACCAGGGAGTGCGCGGCGAGCGCTCGGCCACGTTGTCGCCGTCGAGGGCGCTGACCGGGATGGCGATGGCGTCGACGACACCGAGCTCGCGGGCCACCGCCTGCACCTCTGCCTCGACCCGGTCGTAGACCTCCTGCGAGAAGTCGACGAGGTCGATCTTGTTGACGGCGACGACGACGTGCGGCACGCGGAGCAGCGCGGTCACGGCGAGGTGTCGGCGGGTCTGCTCGAGCACCCCCTTGCGCGCGTCGACGAGGAGGACGACGACGTCGGCGGTGGAGCTGCCGGTGACCGTGTTGCGGGTGTACTGCACGTGACCGGGGCAGTCGGCGAGGACGAACGAACGGCTCGCCGTCGCGAAGTAGCGGTAGGCCACGTCGATGGTGATGCCCTGCTCGCGCTCGGCTCGCAGCCCGTCGGTGAGCAGGGCGAGGTCGGCGGCGGTCAGGCCGCGGTCCCGGCTGACCCGCTCGACGGCGGCGAGCTGGTCGGAGAGCACCGACTTCGTGTCGTGCAGGAGCCGGCCCACGAGGGTCGACTTGCCGTCGTCGACGGAGCCGGCCGTGGCGAGGCGGAGCAGCGTGCCGCGGGCGGCCCCGGCGACGGCGGCCGGGTCGAGGACGGGCGTGGTGGTGGCGCTCATCTCAGGATGTCCTTGTCGTGGGGCCCCCGCGACGTATCGGAGCGAGGGACGAGCGGAGAACGTCGTGGGGAGTTCAGAAGTACCCCTCCTTCTTGCGGTCCTCCATGGCGGCCTCGGAGATCCGGTCGTCGGCGCGCGTCGCGCCGCGCTCGGTCAGGGTCGAGGCGGCCACCTCGACGACGATCTCGGCATTCGTGCGGGCCGGGGACTCCACGGCGCCCGTGCACGACATGTCACCGACGGTGCGGTAGCGCACGAGACGCGTCTCGACGGCCTCGTCGTCACGCGGCCGGCTCACCGGCCCGACGGCGAGCCACATGCCGTCGCGCTGGAAGACCTCGCGCTCGTGGGCGTAGTAGAGCGGCGCGAGCGGGATGTCCTCGCGGTCGATGTAGCGCCAGATGTCGACCTCGGTCCAGTTGCTGATCGGGAAGACGCGCACGTGCTCGCCCGGTCGGTGCCTGGGGTTGAAGAGGTTCCACAGCTCGGGGCGCTGGTTCTTGGGGTCCCACTGGCCGAACTCGTCGCGGAGGCTGACGATGCGCTCCTTGGCGCGCGCCTTCTCCTCGTCGCGCCGGCCGCCACCGAAGACGCCGTCGAAGCGGTGCTCGTTGATGGCGTCGAGCAGGGGCATGGTCTGGAGCGGGTTGCGGGTGCCGTCGGCGCGCTCGCGGAGCCGGCCGTCGTCGATGTAGTCCTGCACGCTCGCGACGACGAGCCGCAGACCGAGCCGCTCGACCGTCTCGTCACGGTAGGCGAGGACCTCGGGGAAGTTGTGGCCCGTGTCGACGTGGAGCACCGGGAAGGGGATCGGCGCCGGCCAGAAGGCCTTCGTCGCGAGGTGGAGCATGACGACGGAGTCCTTGCCGCCGCTGAAGAGCAGGGCGGGACGCTCGAGCTCGCCGGCCATCTCGCGGATGACGAGGATCGCCTCGGCCTCGAGGGCGTCGAGGTGCGTGAGGCGCCGCTCGTCTCCGTCGCTGGCTGGAGCCGGGGAAGGGTCGCTCGCGAGCTTGTGAGCGTCCGACCCTTCATTCCGGAATGCGGTGTCGTCGGCGACGCTGTCGTCGGTGACGCTGTCGTCGGCGATGACGCGGGTGGTCGGGGTGCTGGTCGTCGTCATGTGTGGAGTCCGCACTCGGTCTTGGAGAAGCCGGCCCAGCGGCCGGCGCGGGGGTCCTCGCCGGGCTCGACCCGGCGGGTGCACGGCTCGCAGCCGATCGACGGGTAGCCGTCGGAGAGGAGGGAGTTGACCTCGACCTGGTGCTCACCGGCATACGCGAGGAGCTCGTCGAAGGTCCACGCGGCGAGCGGGTTGATCTTGACGAGGCCGTTCTTGGCGTCCCACGTCACGAGGGGGGTGTCGGCCCGGGTCGGGCCCTCCTCGCGACGGACGCCGGTCACCCACGCCTCGTAGAGCGGGAGCGTGCGAGCGAGCGGCTCGACCTTGCGCATCTGGCAGCAGAGCGCGGGGTCGCGCTCGTAGAGGCGCGGGCCGTACTTCTCGTCCTGCTCGGCCACGGTCAGCTCGGGCATCACGTCGACGAGGGTGATCGGCAGGTCCTCGGCGACGATGTCGCGGGTGACGATCGTGTCGGAGAAGTGGTAGCCGGTCTCGAGGAAGAGCACGTCGACGCCGGGCGCGAAGCGCGAGACGACGTGCGGCAGGACGGCATCGGCCATCGAGCAGGCCACCGCGAGGGTGCCGTCGAAGTGGAAGGCGGCCCAGGCGGCGACCTCGTCGGCCGTCGGCTCGTGCTCCGGGTCGGCGCCGAGCGTGGCGTTGAAGTCGTCGACGATGGCCTTGAGCTCGGCCTCGCTGCGCCGCTTGCGCGGGACCTTCGGGGTCGCGAGGGGGACTGCGGTCACAGGAGTGCTCCTTCGTCTGCTCGGCGGGTCCACGACGAGAAGGTCTCGCCGGGCTCGCGCTGGTCGAGGAAGGTCCGCACGACGCGCTCGACGTAGTCGGGCAGGTCGTCGGCCGTCACCTTGAGGCCGCGGACGGTGCGTCCGAGGCCCGCCTCGTCGCGGTCGACGGAGGCGAGGCCGCCGCCGAGGTGCACCTGGAAGCCCGGCACCTGCTCGCCCTCGATCGTCACGAGCTGGCCCTTGAGGCCGATGTCGGCGACCTGGATGCGGGCGCAGGAGTTGGGGCAGCCGTTGACGTTGAGGCTGATCGGGGTGTCGAGCTGCTCGGTCACGTCGGCGAGCCGCTGCTCGAGCGCGGCGATCGTCGTCGCGGCCGTCGCCTTGGTCTCGACGATGGCGAGCTTGCAGAACTCGATGCCGGTGCAGGCCATCGTGTGCCGACGGAAGGGGCTCGGCGCGGTGCTGAGGCCGAGCTTCTCGAGACGGCTGACGGCGCCACGGACCCGGCGGCCCGGGACGTCGAGGACGACGAGCTTCTGGTGCGGGGTGAGGCGCAGGCGGTCGGAGCCGACCGACTCCATGAGGTCGGCGAGACCGGTGAGGACGTCGCCGCTGATGCGTCCGACGGTCGGGGCCGCGCCGATGTAGCGCTTGCCGTCCTTCTGCAGGTGCACGCCGACGTGGTCGCCGGGGCCGCTGGCGGGTGCCGGCGGCGGGCCGTCGGGGAGCTCGCGCTCGAGGTACTCGTCCTGGAGCACCTGGCGGAACTTCTCGGGACCCCACTCGGCGAGGAGGAACTTGAGGCGGGCCTTGTTGCGCAGGCGGCGGTAGCCGTAGTCGCGGAAGATCCGGATGACCCCGTGCCAGACCTCGGCCGCCTCCTCGGGCCGCACGAAGACACCGACGCGCTCGGCGAGGCGGGGGCTCGTCGAGAGGCCGCCGCCGACCCAGAGGTCGTAGCCGGCGCCGAGGTCGGGGTGGACGACGCCGACGAGGGAGATGTCGTTGATCTCGTGCACGACGTCGAGGCTCGGGTGGCCGGTGATTGCGGACTTGAACTTGCGCGGCAGGTTGGCGAGCTCGGGGTCGCCGACGTAGCGGTCGAGGATCTCGTCGATGACCGGCGTCGGGTCGATGATCTCGTCCTGCGCTACCCCCGCGAGGGGGCTGCCGAGGATGACGCGCGGGGTGTCGCCGCACGCCTCGGTCGTCTGGAGCCCGACGGCCTCGAGCCGCCGCCAGATCTCCGGGACGTCCTCGACGCGGATCCAGTGGTACTGGATGTTCTGGCGGTCGCTGATGTCGGCCGTGCCGCGGGCGAACTCGTGGCTGATCTCGGCGAGGACCTTGAGCTGGGCGAGGCTGATCGCACCGCCGTCGAGGCGGACGCGGAGCATGAAGTACTCGTCGGAGAGCTCGGTGTCGTCGAGGTGGGCTGTGCGGCCGCCGTCGATGCCGGGGCGGCGCTGCGTGTAGAGCCCCCACCAGCGGAAGCGCCCGGAGAGGTCCTGGGGCGGGATCGACGCAAAGCCCTCGCGCGAGTAGATCTGCTCGATCCGCTCGCGGACGTTGAGGCCGCCGTCCTCCTGCTTCCACGCCTCGTTGGCGTTGAGGGGCTCGGCGCCGTCGACCTTCCACTGGCCGTTGGAGCGGCCGGTGCGGGGCGGGCGGGTGCCGGGGCGCACCGGGGCCGTGCCGGTCGCGGTGTCGGTGACGGTCATGTAATCGAATGTATAACCACTGCTTATCCCCGCCCAAGCGGGTCCAGAGTGCGGCCCTTTCCCACCGAACCGGTGGGAATGCCGCGCAGCCACGCCCCCCAACCGTCGAAAGGCCACGAACTGCGTCCAGGTTCGTGGCCTTTCGACGGTTGGGGCTCGGGGTCAGGGGCCGGCGAGCTGGCCGGAGTCGACCGCCTGGACGATGCCGAGCACGGTCGAGAGGTAGCGCTGCGAGTGGTTGTAAGACAGCACCGCCGCGGAGAGGTCAGCCGGTCGCGACAGGTCCCGGCCGCCCGCGCAGAGGTAGTTCGCCGCGGCGAGCGCCGCGTCCTCGATGTTCTGCGGGTCCTTGACGCCGTCGCCGTTGCCGTCGGCGCCCCAGAGGCGCCACGTGCCGGGGATGAACTGCATCGGACCGACGGCGCGGTCCCACACCGGGTCGCCGTCGTAGCGACCGCCGTCGGAGTCGCGGATCGCGGCGAACGAGCCGCCCGAGAGCGCCGGACCCCGGACCGGGGGGACGACGTCGTGCGACGCGTCGAGCCTCCGGCCGCGGAGCGAGGACGACTCCACCTCGCCGATCGCGGCGAGGAGCATGACGGGGATGCGGCAGGAGCGCTGCCGCTCCGCGGCGGAGGCGTATGCCGCCCAGACGATCTCGTCCTTGGTGCGCGCGGTCGGCTTCGTGGTGCCCTTCGGGGGCACGCTGGTGACCACCGGGATCTTGATGACCGCCTTCGGCCGCCACGGCGTGGGGTTGCTGCTCGACCCACCGCCGGGCTCGAGCGCCTCTACCGGGACGGGAGCCGCGGCCTCGGCGAAGAGCGCGGCCGCGACGCGGATCTCGTCGAAGACCGGGAGCACGAGGTCGCCCGCCACGGAGCCGAACCCGGCATCGAACGGCGGCTGTGTCGCGGGCTGGGTCGGGCCTGCGGGGCTCGTCGAGGGCGTGGCCCCACCGACCAGGGGTGACAGCAGCGGTGCGGGTGTCGGTGTCGGCACGGCCGGCGCGCTGTCGGCCGCTGCCCATGACGCCGACCCGAGCAGCACCGTCGCCACGGCGACGGAGGCCGCCGCGGCTCGTGCCGCGGTCAGTCGTCGCCCGGTGCGGCGTGTCATGTCCTCTTCTCCTCGACGACGGCGTGGTCCTTGACCAAGTACAACCCCACCACGGCGCTCACGTTGGCGAATCCACGGGATGGACGGCTGCCCCGCTACACCACGCGCGGGACGTCGTCCTGCCGACTCACCGGGCCGTCATGAATTCCGGATGGCCGCATCATCAACCTCTCAGACAACCGTGAGGCAGCCGTCATTCTTTCGTCATCTTCGCATCCGTTATGTGGCAGTACGTCACCTTGTCGTCCCGAGATTTCGCGCGAGAGTGCGACTTCTCACAGCGCGAAATGGCGCTCCGATCCATGCTTGGCGCAGATCGGGGAGGGGGGCTTCTCATGGCAACAGTCATGGTGGTCGACGACGAGGAACGCGTCCGGGCCTTGCTGGCCAAGTCGCTGTCGTCACAGGGCCACTCGGTAGTGACGGCTGCATCGGCGAACGCCGCGATAGACCGGCTCGAGTCGAGGGACGTCGATCTCGTCGTGCTCGACCTCGTGATGCCGGGAGGTAGCGGCCTCGCCGTGCTCACCGCCCTCAACCAGCGCAATCGGACGACACCGGTGATCGTCCTGTCCGGCGTCACCGACGTGGGCGCCCGGGTGGAGGCGCTCGACCGCGGCGCCGTCGACGTCGTGTCCAAGCCGTTCAGCCTCACGGAGCTGCTGGCCCGGGTCCGGCGCAACGTCGGGGTGACCCGCGCGCCCGTGGACGACGGCTTCCTCGAGGTGGCCGGCATACGCCTCGACGTCGGGCGACGTCGGGCGACGTTCGGCTCGCTCAGCGCCTCGCTCACCGAGCGCGAGTTCAGCCTGCTCGCGCACCTCATGCGACGCGCTGGCCAGGTGTGCCACAAGGAGGAGCTGCTCCACGACGTCTGGCACCTCGACTTCGACCCGGGCAGCAACGTCGTCGAGGTGTGCGTCGGCAGGCTCCGCGCCAAGCTCGGCCAGGACATCCCGATCGAGACGCTGCGCGGCGTCGGGTACGGGCTCTACGAGGACGCCTGATGGTGCGGCACCGGATGGTCCTCGTGTGGAGCCTGATCGCAGCGGTCTGCTCGGTCGCGATGATCGCGCTGCCCGGCAGCGAGACGGTGCCGTACCACATCGCCTGGGCGGCCTTCGCGCTCTGCTTCGGCATCGAGCAGTGGAGCCCACGCTCCACGTGGGTCAGTCTCGGCGTCTTCACCTTCGTGACCGGGGCGATCCTCGTCTACCGCGTCTCGATCGACGTCCTCGACTGGCAGGAGACCAGCGAGATCCCGCTCATGCTGCTGCTCATGGCGCTCATGATCTGGCACGTGCGCCGACGCCAGCAGGCCCTCTCGGAGCTCACGGTCAACGCCGCCCGGGAACGGGCCGACTCGACGATGCGTGAGCTGCTCACGCTGCGCACCTCCCACGAGATGCGGTCGCCGCTCATGATCTCGCGCGGCTACCTCGAGATGCTCATGGACCGGACGCCACCCGGCGAGGACCTCGCCGACCTCCAGGTCGTCGACGAGGAGCTGGCGCGGCTCACCCGCGTGTGCGAGCGGCTCGTGCGCAGCATGCGGGTCGGGTCGGACCTCGAGGTCACGGAGGTCGAGCTCGACGCGGTGCTGCACCAGACGGCCGAGAGGTGGTCGGCCGTCGCCCAGCGCCGCTGGAAGGTCGAGTCGTCGGCGCTCACGCTCGAGTGCTCGGGCGAGCGCCTGCGAGCGTGTCTCGACACCCTCATCGAGAACGCGTTGCGCTACACGACGCACGACGACGACACCGTGCTGCTCTATGCCCGTCCCATGCGCGACGCCGTCGCCATCGGGGTCGCCGACTCGGGGCGCGGCTTCACCACGGACATGCTGCGGTCGGCCGCCACCCGGGATCTGCGGGAGTCCGACGAGCGCGGACCCGGGCAGGAGGGCCTCGTGCTCGACGGGACCCGCGACGACCTCTCACAGACGGGTCTCGGTCTCTCCCTCGTGCGCGACGTCGCGACGCGGCTCGGCGGTTGGGTCCAGCTCGGGGTCTCACCCTGGGGCGGCGCAGACGTCGCCATGATCCTCCCCGTCCGTCACGAGCCGGCGGTCCTTCCCGTCGTCCGCCCGACGCCGGTCAGCGCGCCCGCTGCCCCCGAGCGGGTGTCGTTGTGGCGCTCCGGGGTGCGGCACGAGCCGGACGCCGGGACCGGGGCCCGCAGCGCCTGAGGGTCACTCCCCGCGTGACCACCGCAGCCGCACGCGCTGGCGGGGCGCAGCTGGGCAGCGAGCGCCACGGCTCGTGGGGTGAGCACGGCGACGACGGGGTAGCCGCCGGTGACCGGTCCGTCAGCCGGCCTTGACGGCGAGGACGGGGCAGGACGCGTCGAGGAGCACCTGCTGCGAGGTGCTTCCCGTGACGAGCTTTCCCACGGGCGAGCGGCGTCGGACGCCGATGACCACGAGGTCGGCATCGACCTCGCTCGCGGCCGCGAGGATCTCCTCGGCCGCCGACCGTCCCGTGGTGGGCTGGCGCACCGCGTGGGCGATGTCGGCGTCGGCGAGCTGGAGGTCGATGGTGTCGATGTCCTCGGCCGTGGCGAAGGACGGGTCGGCGTAGTTGCCGTCCCGACCCGTGTTGACGACGGTCAGGTGCGCGGCGTCCTGCCGGGCGAGCCCGATGGCGGCCTCGAGAGCCGCCACCCCCTCGGGCGTGGGGATGTAGCCGACGACGATCCTGGCGAACATGGGGTCTCCTACGAGAGGGCTGGCCGAGAGCCTGTTCGGTGACGTGGTGGTTGCGTGCGGGTCGGCAAGCGGGGCCGCCGCCTCGGTCGGCGACCCCGCTTGGTCGGGTGGGCTCAGTCCTCGAGCCTCATGGCGCCGGTCATGATGCCGACGCCGTCGGTCATCGAGTGCGACTGCGGGGTGATGACGCCGGCGCACCCACCGAGCCGCTGGATGTGGATGCGGTCGGCGACGTCCCAGACCTGGGGCATGTTGTGGGAGATGAGGATGACCCCGAGTCCCTTGTCCCGGAGCGACTTCACCATCTCGAGCACCTGGTTGCTCTCCTTGACGCCGAGCGCGGCCGTCGGCTCGTCGAGGACGACCACCTTGCCGCCGAAGGCCGCTGCGCGGCTCACGGCGACCGCCTGACGCTGACCGCCCGAGAGCGTCTCGACGGCCTGACCCATGTTCTGGATCGTCTGGATGCCCAGGTCCTGGACGGCTTTTCCGGCCCGCTCACGCATGCCCTTCTTGTCGAGCATCCGCAGCACCGAGCCCAGCGGGCCCGGACGCCGCTCCTCGCGGGCGAGGTAGAGGTTGCTCGCGATGTCGAGCGCCGGGATGACCGCAAGCTGCTGGTAGACGGTCTCGATGCCGGCGTCGCGGGCGTCCTGCGGGCGCTGGAAGTGCACCCGCTTGCCGTCGAGCTCGATGGTGCCGGCATCCGGCACGAGGGCACCGGTGAGGCACTTGATGAGCGTCGACTTGCCGGCGCCGTTGTCTCCGATGACCGCCAGCACCTCGCCGGCGTGTAGGTCAAGGTCCACCCCGTCGAGCCCTACGACGCGGCCGAAGGTCTTGATGAGCCCCCGCGCGGACAGGATCGGCCGGCCCGGCCCCCCGGCGGCGCCCGTCGTGTCGCGTGCCACTGCGGTCATGACTTCACCTTCCTGATCCACTGGTCGATGGCGACGGCGACGATGACGAGGACACCGACCGCGAGCAGGCGGTACTGCTGGTCGACTCGCGCCAGGCTGAGGCCGACGTAGAAGGCCTGGACGATGAGCGCGCCGATGAGCGTGCCGACAAGTCGGCCACGACCACCGAACAGGCTCGTGCCACCGATGACGACCGCCGTGATGCTCTGCAGGTTCGCGTCGGTGATCGCGTTGGGGCTCGCGGCGCCGGCCCTGCCGATGAGCACCCAGGCGCCGATGCCGTACACGAGGCCCGCCACGACGTAGACGCTGAGCAGCACCCGCTTGCTGGCGATGCCCGACAGGCGCGCCGCCTCCGGGTCGTCACCGACGGCATACACGTGCTGTCCCCACGCCGTCTGGCTCAGGGCGAAGCCGACGACGGCATACAGCACGAGCACGATGACGACGCCGACGGTGAGGCGGAACGGCCCCACCGGGAAGCTCGTCCCCGTCCAGTTGAGCAGGTCGGGCAGCTCGTTGTTCTGGAAGCTCTTGCTGCCGGAGTACAGCAGCGCGATGGCCGTGAAGATGCTCAGCGTGCCGAGGGTCACGATGAAAGGAGGCAGGTTGACCCTCGTGACGAGCAGGCCGTTGAGGGCCCCGGCGGCGACCCCGAGGGCGATGCCGATGAGCAGCGCCAACGGGGCCGGGACGCCGTTCTCGGCCGCCAGCTTGGCCATCACCATCATCGAGAGGATGACGATGGCGCCGACCGACAGGTCGATGCCCGCCGTGAGGATGATGAGTGTCTGGCCGATGGCCAGGCAGGCGACGACCGCGGTCTGCTGGATCAGCAGGGAGAGCGCCGCCGGGTTGGCGAATCTCGGGTTGACGAACGTGAAGACCACCATCGTCAGTACGAGGATCACGAGCGGGCTGATCCACGGGTAGCCGTGGAGCAGGTGCTGCACGCGCTGCAGGGGGCTGTGTCGACGACGAGCCAGCTCCGCCGCAGCGGCCGAGGTGCCAGCAGTCATCTCATCAGCCCCAGCAGATCTTCGAGCCCTCGTCGGAGCTGATGCTCTCGACGCCGTCGGCCTTCTTGTCGGTCACGAGGGCGACGCCGGTGTTGAAGAAGTCGAGCCCGTCGCTCGTCTTGGGCTTCTCGCCGCCACGTGCGATCTTCGCGATGGCCTCCATGCCGAGGGTCGCCATCTTGAGGGGGTACTGCTGCGACGTCGCGCCGATGATGCCGTCCTTGACGGACTTGACGCCGGCACAGCCACCGTCGACGGAGACGATGATGACGTCCTTCTCCTTGCCGGCGGCCTTGAGGGCGTTGTACGCGCCGACGGCGGCGGGCTCGTTGATGGTGTAGACGACATTGATGTCGGGGGTGTTGGTGAGGCAGTTCTCCATCGCGGTGCGGCCGCCGTCCTCGCTGCCCTGCGTGGGCTCGTTGCAGGCGATGGCGTAGTCGCCGCCGGCGTACGTGCCGGTCTTGTCCTCGTCGGCGTTCTTCTGCTTGTCCTTGGTGTCGATGCCCATCCCGGTGAGGAAGCCCTGGTCGCGGTTGTAGTCGACGGAGACGACCTTGTCGTTGAAGAGGTCGAGCAGGGCGATCGTCGCCTTCTTGCCGGCCAGCTGCTTGTTGGCCCACTGGCCGATGAGCTCGCCGGCCTTGAAGTTGTCCGTGGCGAAGGTGATGTCGACGGTGTCGGCCGGGTCGGGCGGGGTGTCGAGCGCGATGACGAAGAGGCCGGCGTCGCGGGCCTTCTTGATCGAGGCGTTGACGCCTGGGCCGTTGGGGGTGATGAGGATGCCCTTGTCACCGGCCGCGATGGCGTTCTCGATGGCCTGCACCTGCCCCTGCTCGTCGCCGTCCTTGGCGCCGGAGGCGATGGTGAGGTCGACGTTGTTCTTGGCGGCGTCTGCCTGGGCGCCCTTCTGCATGGCGACGAAGAAGGGGTTGGTCGAGTCCTTGGTGATGAGCGCGACGCCCACCTTCTCGCCGCTGTCGCCGCCCGTGCCTGCGGCGGACGACGTGTTGTCGCTGCTGCTGCCACAGGCGGACGCGCCGAGCACGAGCGTGCCGGCCGCGATGGCGACGACCGCGCGACGAACCGTGATGCGGGAGGTGGAGCTGAGCTGCATGACGGAGACCTCTCTGTCCGACGTCGCCACGGTGACAACGTTGTCAAAGGTGTTTATAGGTGGCCTGTTGCGCTGGCGTCAAGTGATCCGCTAAAACTCGCATCGTGAATGAGACAACGATGTCAGGTGACGACGAGGGCACGCGGCTCGCCGAGCAGCACGAGGGTCGGACCGTCGCGCGCGCCACGATGAAGGACGTCGCGGCCCTGTCCGGCGTCAGTCTCAAGACCGTCTCGCGGGTCGTCAACGACGAGCCCGGCGTCTCGCCCGAGGTGCGCGAGAGAGTGACTCGGGCGGCCCGGCGCCTCGACTACAGCCACAACGTGCATGCGAGCAACCTGCGTCGCACCAGCGGGCGCACGGGCACCGTCGGCGCCCTCTTCCAAGACATCAGCAACAGCTTCTCGGCCAGCCTCCTGCGGTCGCTCGAGGATGTCGCCCGGGCCCGGCAGACCGCGGTCCTCGCCGCAAGCCTCGACGAGGAGCCCGAGCGCGAGATCGCCCTCGTACGAGGGTTGGTGGCCCGTCGGGTCGACGGCTTGGTCCTCATGCCAGCGACCTCGCGGCAGGACTACCTCGCGCCTGAGCTGCGCGCCGGACTGCCCACGGTGTTCGTCGATCGTGTGCCGAGAGGGGTCGATGCCGACTCGGTGACGGTCGACAACGTCGATGGCGCCCGACAGGCCGTGCGCCATCTCCTGGGGCACGGTCACCGCCGCGTCGCGGCGCTGCTCGACCTGTCGACGATCCAGACGGCGCAGGAGCGCCTCCGGGGATACCGGGAGGCGCTGCAGGAGGCCGGCGTCGCCGCGGACGACGCGCTCGAGCTGCTCGACCTGCGCACGCCCGAGGCCTCCCAGCACGCCGTGCACTCCCTCTTCGTGGCAGGAGAGGGGCCCACGGCGATCTTCGCTGGACGCAACGACCTCGCCGTGGGCGCGGTCCGGGCCCTGCGCGCCCTGGGACTCGGCGGTCGTGTCGCCGTCGTCGGCTTCGACGACTTCCCCCTGGCCGACCTCCTCGACCCGCCGATGACCGTGATCCGCCAGAACGTCGCGCAGATGGGCGCAGAGGTGGGGCGACTGCTCTTCTCACGGATCGCCGGCGACACGTCGCCGCCGCGTCGCGTCGTCATCGAGCCGACGCTGGTCGTGCGCGGCTCGGGAGAGATCAGACCCTCCTAGCCCTCGCGGGACCAGCGCAGCCGCACGTGCTGGCCGGGGCGCAGCTGGGCGGCGAGTGCCACGGCTCGTCGGGTGAGCACGGCGACGACGGGGTAGCCGCCGGTGACCGGGTGGTCGGCGAGGAAGACGACGGGCTCGCCCCCGGGGGGCACCTGCACCGCGCCGGGGACCACGCCCTCGCTCGGGAGCTCACAGTCGGCATACGCGGGCTTGCGCTGGATCGCCTTGCCCTCCAACCTGATTCCCACGCGGTTGCTGCGCGACGAGACGGTCCACGCACCCTCGTCCACGCCGGCGAGGTCGCACCACTCGGCACGTGGTCCCGGGACGACGTCGAGCACGACCTCGCCACCGCGGGTCGGCTGCTGGGGCGCCACCTCGACGACGGGGAACGTCGGCGGCGCGGCTCCGACGGGCAGGACGTCACCGACCGTCGGCACCGGTGGGCCCACCCGGGCCAGCGTGTCCGTCGAGCGGGAGCCCAGCACCGGCGCGACCGTGATGCCGCCGCGCACCGCCAGCCACGTGCGCAGTCCGGCCGCAGGCGCACCGAGGGTGAGCACCCGTCCGTCGGCGAGGGCGACGGGGGCGCCGTGCGGGACCGGTCTGCCGTCGACGTCGGCCGGGCAGGGCGCGCCGGTCAGCGCGACGAGCAGGTCTCCGTGAGCCCGCACCGAGAGGCCGCCGAGCGTGACCTCGAGCGACGCGGGCGCCGGCCCGTCCACGTCCGCGGGGTCGAGCAGGTGCCCGACGAGCCGCAGCCCGAGCAGGTATGCCGTGGGGTCGGCTGCCCCGGAGCGGCCCACTCCCACGTCGGCGAGTCCCGGACGTCCGAGGTCCTCGACGAGCGTGAGCGGCCCCGTCGCAAGCACCTCCAGCCCGCGACGAACCCCACCCTCGAGTGGCCCCACAGCCCCAGGAACTCCAAGAACTCCAGAAGCCCCAGAGGCCCCACGTGCTCGACCCCCACCACCGTCGAGTGGCCCCGCCGTCCCAGCCTGAACACCCTCCAGACCGTCGAGTGGCCCCGCCGTCCCATGCGTCTCCGGGACGGGAGGGGTCACGGGGCCACTCGACCGGGGGTTGGATGGGACGGGAGGGGTCACGGGGCCACTCGACGGGGGGTTGGAGGTGGCGGGAGGGGTCACGGGGCCACTCGACAGAGGGTTGGAGGTGGCGGGAGGGGTCACGGGGCCACTCGACGGGGGGTGGGCGGTGGCGTCGAGATCGACGAAGCGGACCGAGGTGCCCGGAGCGAGCAGCGCCGGTGGGTCCCGGTCCACGTCCCACAGCACGGCGTCCGTCGTGCCGATCAGCTGCCACCCACCGGGCGAGTCCTGGGGGTAGATGCCGCCGAACGGCCCTGCGAGAGCGACGGACCCGGCTGGGACCCGCGTGCGGGGCTCGGCGCGACGCGGGACCTGCAGGCGCGGGTCACCGTCGACGAGGTAGGCGAAGCCGGGCGCGAAGCCCCCGAACCCCACCCGCCAGGTCGTGCCGGCGTGGGCACGGACGACCTCCTCGCGGGTCAGCCCGGTCAGAGTGGCGACCTCCTCGAGGTCGGGCCCGTCGTAGCGCACCGGGATGTCGACGACCGCCTCGGCCACCTCGGTCACCGCCGCGGCCAGACCGGTGGCCTCGTCGAGGCACGCCCGTCCCACGTCCCAGCGCCGGCCGGGGTCGCGGAGCGCGACGAGCACGGTGCGCGCCCCGACGACGAGGTGGTCGACGGCCTCCCACACCCCCGTGGCGCCGTCGACGAGCGGCGCCAGGTGGGCGCGGAGGGCGAGCGCGGCGTCGGTGTCGGCCACCTCGACGAGCAGGGCTGTGCCGCCCATCGGCAGCAGCCGGGCGTCCACGCTCAGCCCGCGAAGGGGCGGATCTCGACGCCGGACTGCTCGAGCGCAGCGCGCACGGCCCGCGCCATCGCGACCGCACCGGGGGTGTCGCCGTGGATGCACACCGACTCGGCGCGCACCTCGACGTCGGTGCCGTCGACGGCGGTCACGAGTCCGTCGCGGGCGAGCCTGACCACCCGGGCCGCCACCTCGGCGGGGTCGCGCAGCACGGCGCCGGGCTCGGTGCGCGGGACGAGTCGCCCGTCCGGGGTGTAGCCGCGGTCGGCGAACGCCTCGGTGACGGCGCGCAGCCCGGCGTCGGTCGCCATCTCGAGCACGAGGCTGCCGGGCAGTCCGAGGACGGGCAGCGACGTGTCGACGGCCACGACGGCGTCGACGAGTGCCCGGGCCTGCGCCTCGTGGTGGGCGACCGCGTTGTAGAGGGCACCGTGCGGCTTCACGTAGGCCACGTCGGTGCCCTCGACCTGGGCGATCGCCGAGAGGGCACCGAGCTGGTAGATGATGTCCGCCGCGAGCTCGTCGGGCGGGACGTCCATGAAGCGCCGACCGAAGCCGACGAGGTCGCGGTAGGCCACCTGGGCGCCGACGACGACACCCCGCTCGGCGGCATACCGGCACGTCGTGCGCAGGGTGAGCGGGTCGCCGGCGTGGAAGCCGCAGGCGACGTTGGCGCTCGTCACGACGTCGAGCACGGGGGCGTCGTCTCCGAGGGTCCAGGCGCCGTAGGACTCGCCGACGTCGGCGTTGAGGTCGAGTCGCATGTCTCGATCCTGCCCCACGACCGTGCGCCGTGGTGGGCCCGCCGCGGAATGCGACAGCCCGACGCGTGGCGCGCCCTGTCCGATGCGGCTGTCCGGATCGGACAGTCCTGTGACGGACCGTTGACGTCCGTTCGGGCGCCGCCGAAGGATCACGGCATGACAACGACCGTCACCTCTCGCCGCCGCTTCCTCGGGCTCCTCGGAGCGGGAGGAGTCGCGACCTGTCTGCCCCTCACCCAAACGCCCACGGCGTCCGCGTTCGGCGTGTCCGAGTCCGGCGTGGCGCCGCTCGCGCCGCCCGCCGGATGGCTGGACGGTGACGCGGTGGCGCAGACCTACCACCGCGCGCTGCTGCGCCACACCCGCTGGACGGAGACGCAGTGGGACGCGTCCGCGGGCACCTACCGCAAGACGGACTTCAACTTCGCCGTCGTCCTCGGCCACGCGCTCCTGCTCACACGCGGCGACTACGACGCCGACGAGGCCGGCATCGACGAGGCCACCCTCCGGCAGCGCACCCTGGCCACCATCAAGCACTTCGCCGGCACCAACCGCAACGCCGGCGGCACCGAGTGGGGCCGGACCCTCTTCTGGGACAGCACCTTCCAGCTCTACGTCCAGCTGGCCGCGCGCCTGCTCTGGGACGAGCTCGACCCACAGACCCGCGACCGCATGCAGGCCATCGCCGTCGAGCAGGCGGCCTACACGACGTCCCTCGGCACCTCCGACGACCCCGCCTCCGGGTCCTGGAGCCCCAACGGCCTCAAGGGCGGCTGGGTCGGCGACACGAAGCTCGAGGAGATGGGGGTCTACACGCAGTCCCTCGCCCCGGGCCTGGCGTGGGGGTCCGACGACCCCCGCTGGGAGAGCTGGATGGCCACGTACGGCCGCTGGAGCCGCAACGAGGCCGGGCTCCCGCAGGCCGACGCGGCCAACCCGACCCTCGTCGACGGCATCCCGGTGCTGACCAACACCTCCCACAACATCTACGACACGTTCGTCGTCGAGAACCACGGGTCGTTCGGCCCGCACTACCAGTCCGAGCTCTGGCGCACCTCGGGCCGCAACTCCGCCCACTTCATCGTCGCCGGCCGGCCGCTGCCCGAGGTGCTGACCCGCCAGCCCAACGGCGAGCCGCTGTGGAACCGCCTCGTCGGCGTCATGAGCGACGCGGGCGAGCCCCTCATGCCGCTCGTCGACGACCGCGAGCACCTCTACGGCCGCGACGTCATCCCGATCGCCTTCCTCGCGCAGGTGATCGGCGACCGCGCCGCTGCCCGCGCCGAGACCGACCTCGCCGAGCGGCTGCTGCCCTACCTCGCCTACCCGCCGGAGTACCGCCTGACGAAGTTCTCCGGCGAGCCGAAGTACGAGCCCGAGGCGCGCGCCGAGGTCGCGATCAGCTTCCTGCTCCACGAGTGGCGCGCGGCCCACGGCGACGTGCCCGTGCCCCTGACCTCCGAGGAGCTGTATGCCGCCGGCACCGGGGCCGTCGACCTGGGCTCGGGTCCGGGCATCGTCTCGCACCAGAGCCCGCGCGCCTGGGCCGGCGCCGTCAGCAAGGCCGGCTTCGTCAAGCTCGCGTGGCAGCCCGAGCACGACGACTGGTTCTTCAACCTCGGTGGCAGCTCACCGATGTACCTTCCTCGCACGAACCTCGGGGTGACCGGTCGGAACGTGCGCACGTATGCCGCGGCACGCGACGGCTACGACGCGTCGGTCACCGTGCTCACCCTCGGCACGGCCGGACGGGTCGGGCTCGCCACGCTTCCCGGCGGCGAGGTCGTCATGACGAGCTCGGGGGTGGCCGATCGCGAGGGCACGTTCGGGCTGCACAACCTGACGATGCCCGGCGTGCGCGGGCTGGACGGCAGCCGCACCTTCGTCACCGCAGACGGCACGCTCGAGGCGAAGGCCGCCGACGCTCAGGGTCCCCTGCCCAGCGGAGTCGCGCGCCGTGACGTCGTCGACGTCCCCGGGTCGGTGACGGCGCGCCACGTCCGGATGCTCGGCGTGACACCCGACCCGACCTACGGCTACTCGATCGTCTCCTTCGAGGTGCGCTCCTCGGCGGACGGCGCCGACCTCGCGGCCCGACGCCCGACCACGGCCTCGTCGAGCGACACCGGCCGCGCCCCGTCCCTCGCGACCGACGCGAGCTCCTCGACCCGGTGGGCCGTGTCGCGGGCCGACCGTCCGCGTGCCGACAGCTGGCTCGCCGTCGACCTCGGGACCCCGACCGCGATCGCCGAGGTGACGATCGACTGGGAGGCGTCGGCCGGCCGGGCCTACGTCGTGCAGACGTCCGACGACGGCACGTCGTGGACGACGCGCGCCTCCTACCCCCGCGTGCTGCGCAGCTCGCGCTGGGTCGGCATCGACGACCGGGTCGGGTTCCTCGTGCGCGGCTCGACCAACCCGATCGAGGTCGGTGACAGCATCCTCACGCTGTCGGCCGGTCCGGCCGCAGGCAGTGCCGGCATCGTCGTCGAGGGCCTCCCGGACGTCCGGTCGGCCGATCTCGCGCGGCTCGCAGCGACCGCGGAGGCTTCTGCTCCGCGACCGGGGACGCCGGGCGTCACGGCGTCGCTCGTGGGCGGCCTGCTCAGCCTCGTCAACCTCACCGGCGCGGCCGTCGACACCGACGTCGCGCTGCCCTCCGAGGGCCCCGTGGCCTGCTACGACGGCACGCAGCGCGTCACCGGCGACGGCAGCGTGCTGACGGCCGCGCTCGCCGCGTCGTCGGGAGCGGTGCTCGCAGCGCGGGCGACGGTCTCGGCGATCGGCGGCGGCCGGCCGGCGGAGGGCCTCGTCGTCACCATCGACGACGCCGTCACCGCACGCCTGAGCGGCATCGACGGCCAGGTCGACCTCACCTTCGCGAACGGCGAGCACCGCCGCGTGACGGTGTCGCGCACCCGGACGACGACCGCGAGGGTCAGCGGCACGGCATACCCCCTCGACGACCTGGCCCTGACCCGTCAGACGTTCCCGACCTCACCCCTGCCCCCGACGATGACCTCGCCGGCTGCGGCGGTCGACGGGGCGGACTCGACGGCGTGGGAGGTCACCGGGTCGGGCCGCATGGTGGTCGACCTCGGCGACGCCCGCGCCCTCGGCACGGCGGTCGTCGACTGGGGCACCGCGCCCGGCTTCGGCACCGTCGAGGTCTCGGACGACGGCCTGACCTTCCGCCGCGTCGGCCGGGTCGGCCCCGGCACGCAGCTGGGCTCCCTGAGGCTCGGGACCTCGGCCCGCTACGTGGGGCTGTCCGTCGAGGCGCCCGGCGAGTCGGGCCGCACGGTCACGGTCCGGAGGTTCACCGTCACGTCGGGCTGAGGACGTCTACGAGAGCGACCCGTAGAAGTCGGGCAACCTGCTCTCGTATGCCGTCAGCACCTCGCGCGCGACCGTGACTGAGTCGACGAGTGGGTGGAGCGCAAAGGCCTGCACCGCAAGGGATCTCGACCGCTCGACGGCCGCTCGGATGACGATCTCGTCGACGGCCTTGACCTGTTGCACGAGCCCGAGCGCGTGGCCGGGGAGCGGGCTCACCGTGACGGGCACGGGGCCGGCCGCGTCGACCCGGCACGGCACCTCGACGACGGCGTCGTCCGGCAGTCCCGCGACGGCGCCGCCGTTGCGGACGTTGAGGATGAGGCGGGCCGGCTCGTCGCGGGCGATCGCCGCCATGAGCGCCAGCGCCACGCCCTCGTAGCCGCCGCCCTCGACGTCGGCCTCGGCGCGCTCGTGCGACTGCCCGTCGTCGCCCTCGCGGGTCTCCTGCATGTAGGTCGCGTTGCGGTCGCGACGCACGGAGTCCCAACGCTGCCAGGCCTGCTCGGGGGCTGCGGCCACCCCGGCGTAGAAGTCGGCCTGCTGACCGACGAGGTACTCGCCGCGCGTCTGCGGAGCGCCGGTGATCTGGGCGATCGCGTCGCGGGTGAAGTAGTAGTAGAAGAGGTACTCGTTGGGCAGGGACCCGAGCGACCGCAGCCAGTCGGTGCCGAAGAGCTGCCCCTCCTCGATGGCGCCGAGCGCGGCGTCGTCCGCGAGGAGGTCGGGCAGCAGGTCGCGGCCGTCGTGGCGCAGACCCGTGAGCCAGCCGAGGTGGTTGAGCCCGGCGTAGTCGATCTCGAGGTCGTCGAGGTCGTGACCGAGGGCTCCGGCCGCGCGCTTGGCGAGACCCAGCGGGGAGTCGCAGATGCCGACGACCCGCTCGCCGAGCACCGTCTGCATCGCCTGGGTCACGAGCCCCGCGGGGTTGGTGAAGTTGATGACCCACGCGTCGGGCGCCAGACGGCGTACGCGTTCGGCGACGTCGAGCGCGACCGGCACCGTGCGCAGGCCGTAGCCGACCCCGCCCGGTCCGGTCGTCTCCTGGCCGAGGAGCCCGAGGTCGAGCGCGATCCGCTCGTCAGCGGTGCGGCCCTCGACGCCTCCGACCCGCATCGCGGAGAAGACGAAGTCGGTGCCGGCGAGCGCCGCGTCGAGGTCGGTCGTCGCCGTGACCGTGGGCGGCGCGGTCGCGGCGGCCGGGTGCAACGCGGCCTGGGCGGCGAGGACCTGCCGCATGACGTCGAGCCGTGCGCCGTCCGTGTCGTGGAGCACGACCTCGGTGACGCGCCGGTCCGCGGTGTCGCGCAGCAGCGCACCGTGGACGAGCGGCACGCGGAACCCGCCCCCGCCGAGGATGACCAGCTTCATGGCAGCACCACCCTCGGACCGTACCAAGGTGTGACGACGGGGCCACTCGACGGTCGCGACGCCAGACGCTCGCGCCCGGCACGAAGAGTGGCCACCCGGCATACGTCGGCGTCAATCCCGGCGAGTCGCGGACCGGAGTGCGGGATCATGGGGGCGTGCCTCTCAACCACACGTTCGACCCGCTCGCGTCCCGTCGCACCGCCGACGAGCCGTCGCTCGACGTGTTCGTCTGGGGCACGGTCTTCCTCGACATGATCTTCGCCGGGCTCCCGAGCGCACCCAAGCCGGGCACCGAGGTGTGGGCCGAGGGTCTCGCCTCGTGCCCGGGCGGCATCGCCAACCTCGCCGTCGCCACCCGCCGCCTCGGCCTGCGCACTGGGCTCGCGGCCGCGTTCAGCGACGACGACTACGGCGACTTCTGCTGGCGCACGCTCGAGGAGCAGGAGGGCATCGACCTCGCCCGGAGCCGCCGCTTCGCCGACTGGCACAGCCCCGTCACCGTCTCGATGTCGGTCGACCGCGACCGCAGCATGGTCTCGCACGGCCACCCCGCGCCGGTCGCTGCCGCTGAGCTCATCGGCACGCCCCCGCGGTCGCGCGCGGTCATGGTCGACCTCGGTGAGGACGAGGCCTTCGGGGCGAGCGGACCCACGTGGGTCGACCGGGCCCGCGACAACGGCGCGCTCGTCTTCGCCGACGTCGGCTGGGACCCCAAGGAGCAGTGGTCGCCGCACGTGCTCGACCGGCTCGAGCGCTGCGACGTCTTCATGCCCAACGCCGTCGAGGCGATGGCCTACACCGGCACCCGTTCGCCCGTCGAGGCCGTCTACGCCCTCGCCGACCGCGTGCCCGTCGCCATCGTCACCGACGGCGCCAACGGGGCCCTCGGCATCGACGCCCGCACGGGCGAGGAGTCACGGGTCCCGGCGCTGCGGGTGCAGGAGGTCGACCCGACCGGGGCCGGCGACGTCTTCGGAGCCGCCCTGCTCGTCGGCACCCTCGCCGAGTGGCCGCTCGAGCAGCGGATGACCTTCGCCAGCCTGTGTGCCGGGCTCGCGCTCCAGCAGTACGGCGGCTCGCTCGCGGCTCCCGGCTGGGGCGACCTCGCCGACTGGTGGACCGCACTCGTCTCCGACACGAGCGGCGACGCCTACCACCGCTCGCTCCGGCGCCGGTTCGGCTTCCTCGACGAGATCGTGCCGCGCGTGCCGGTCATGGCGTGCCGCCGCGCCACCGCCACGATCGCCAAGCGCGCCGACGTCCAGGACCTCGACTGACCGTCACCCGTCGCCACGGGGCACGATGGTGAGGTGACCGAGATGCCCGCCGAGCTGCCCGAGCTGCCCGAGCTGCCCGAGCTGCCCGAGCTGCCCGCCGACGTCAGCGACCTCGCGGCCCTCGACCTCCACGCCGCGCAGGTGCAGGACTGGTCGATCGCCGGGGACTCGTTCAGCTGGACCCTCCTCGCCGGCGACACCGACCGGGGCCACGAGCTCGCCACCGTCACCTACGTCGGCGCCGTCGTGCTCCACACCAACCGGCGCGACCTCGACCGCGCCGTGGCGGCCGCCGCCGCGGTCGAGCGGTCCGAGGTCGTGCCCACCGGGGAGGGCGGCTTCGAGCACCGGGTCGTGCTCGTGCCGTCCTACCCGCTCGTCGTCCGCTTCTGGAGCGTCGAGGTGCGCCGGATGCCGGCTCCCGACCACCTGCGGCGCGTGCGCTGACCCGGGGACGGGGCCACCCGGCATACGCCATCGGTGGGTCGGCGCCATCGACGGCCGGGCCCCGGGGTGCCATGGTGAGTGCATGGAGAAGTCGTCGTTGACCGCCCTTGCGCGGGAGCTGCTCGAACACGCCACGACGGCCTCGAGCGGGCGCGACGCCGACACGGTCTACGGCGGCCACGAGCACGTGCTGCGCCAGACCGTCGTCGCGATGACAGCCGGCCGGTCGATGACCGAGCACGAGAACCCCGGCGAGGCCACGGTCCAGGTGCTGCGCGGACGGGTGCGCATCAGCACGGCCGACGCGTCCTGGGAGGGTGCGCCGGGTGACCTGATCGTCGTCCCGCAGGCGCGCCACTCCCTCGAGGCGCTCGAGGACTCTGCGGTGCTGCTCACCGTCGCCAAGCTGCCCTGACGGGGGCTGACCCGGCCCGACCGGGCCGACCCCGGCGGCACGGCACACGCCGTCGGTCGCCGCCACGCAGCGGTGCGCGGTGGATCACCGGCCTCGGGTGCCGACGATCCACCGCACTCAGTCGCCGCCGATGCCGGTGCGCTCGACGCCCTCGACGATCCAGCGCTGGAGGAAGAGGAACATCAGCAGCAGCGGCACGATCGCGACGAGCGCCGCCATGAAGAGCTGGCTCACCTGCACCGACTGCGCCGTGAGGAAGGTCGAGAGCGCGATCTGCACCGTCCACGACTCCTGGTCGCGGCCGATGACGAGGGGCCAGAGGAAGGCGTTCCACGAGCCGATGAAGGTGATCGTGCCGATGGCCGCGACGAAGCCGAACGAGTTGGGCACGACGATCTTCCAGAACGTGCCCCAGTAGCCGAGTCCGTCGATGAAGGCCGCCTCCTCGATCTCCTTGGGGAAGCCGAGGAAGAACTGCCGGAAGAGGAACGTCGCGAGCGCCTGGAAGAGCCCGGGGATGATGAGGCCGCGCAGCGTCGAGATCCAGCCGAGCGTCGACACGAGGACGAAGCTCGGCACGAACGTCACGGCCGCCGGGATGAGCAGGGTCGCGGTGATCGTGTAGAAGACGGCGTTGGACCAGCGGTACGGGATGCGCGCCAGGCCGTAGCCGGCGAGGCCTGACACGATGAGGACGCCGACCGTCTGGGTCACCGCGATGAGGCCCGAGTTGAGCAGGCTGCGCGCCATCGGGATCGCCGGGTTGTCGAAGAGGCCCGTGAGGTTGGAGGTCTCCCAGACCGGCGGCAGCCAGTGGAAGTCGGGCGAGCCGAGGTCCTGCTCGCGCATGAACGCGCTGCGCACGAGCAGGTAGAAGGGGACGAGGAAGAGCAGCGCCGCCGCGACGAGGGCGCTGTAGCGGGCCCACCCCGTGATGCGGGACTGCCGCTTGCTGCGGACGATCGCCATCAGTCGCCCCTGTCGCCGAGTCGGAGGATGCGGCCCTGCACCACGGCGACGATCGCGATGATGAGGGTGAGGATGACGGCGCCGGCCGACCCGTGGCCGAAGTCCTGACCCGAGCCGAGCGCCGTGTAGTAGAGGTAGACGAGCGGCGGCCGCGCGTAGGGCGGGTAGGTGCCGAAGGTCGACAGGATGTTGTAGAACTCGTCGAACGCCTGGAACGCGTTGATGAGCAGGAGCAGCAGCACCGCCGTCGACGTCGCGCGCAGCTGCGGCAGGGTGATGTGACGGAAGACCTTCCACCCCTCGGCGCCGTCGATCGCAGCCGCCTCGTAGAGCGTCGGGCTGATCCGCTGGATGCCGGCGAGGAAGAGGATCATGTAGAAGCCGACCTGCAGCCAGAGCCTCGCCGTGACGATGACGAGCCAGTACCACGGCGGCTCGGCGAGGCTGAGCCACGGGATCGAGTCGATGCCGAACCAGCCGAGCACCGCGTTGGCGAGGCCCGAGCGGATGCCGCTGAAGATCGACATCTTCCAGACGAGCGCGGCCACGACGTAGGAGCACGCGGTCGGCAGGAAGAAGACCGACCGGAAGAACGACTGCATGACGCGGGTGCGCGCGACGAGCAGCGCCGCCCCGAGCGAGATGACGAACGTCGTCGGCACGATGAAGACGGCGAAGGCGAGGAACGTGACGAGGCTGTTGCGGAAGGCGGGGTCGCGGAGCATGTCGAGGTAGTTGCCGACGCCGACGAACTTCGTGGGGGTGACGGTGTTGTAGGACTCGAAGAACGACAGGTAGATCGACCAGGCGATCGGGATGTAGACGAAGACGATGAGCCCGATGACGAACGGCCCGACGAAGACCCAGAACCACAGGTTGCGGTCCTGGCGCCCGCGCAGGCGGCGACCGAGCGACGGCCTCCCCGGCTCGGTGGGGGGTGGCGTCGCCCGGTCGGCTGCCTTCCGCTGCGCGGCGCTGTCGTATGCCGCCGGGTCGGCCTGCGCCGTCAGGCGAGGACCCGCTTCAGCTCGGCGTCGGCCACGGTCTTGACCTTGGCGATCTCGCCTGCCGGGTCGGCGCCCTCCTTGACGATGCGGTTCATCGCGTCACCGAAGGCCGTGGCGCACTTGGGCGTCCACAGGATCGGGCTCTGCGCGTGGCCGACGTCGGTCGCGAGCTTGGCCGCCTCGGCCGCCTGCCCGCTCGCGAGCGTCGACGCCTGGCTGATGAGGCTCGTGCGCGACGGGATGTGGAAGCCGTAGGCCGTCGCGAAGTCGAGCTGGTAGGCCGTCTGGTCGATCCACAGCCACTTGGCGAACTTCTTGGCGGCCTCGACGTCCTTGCTCTTGGCGCTGACGCACGAGCCGTAGGCGCCGACGGGGACCGACGCCTTGCCCTGGCCGTCGAGGGCGGGCCAGGCCATGACGCCGAAGTCGTCGCCGAGGCCCTTCTTGAGGTCGGGGAAGGTCCAGAGGCCGGTGAACTGCATGGCCGTGAGGCCGGCGGTCAGGGCCGACGGGTCGAACCAGTCCTTGGGCGCCCCGAGGAGCAGCACCTTGGCGTCCCACATCTCGCGGAGCTTGCCGAGGGCGGTCGCCGCGCGTGGGTCGTCGAAGCCGAACTGGTTGTCCTTGGTGAGGTAGTCGAGCCCGGCCGACCACAGCATCGGGCCGCCCATGAGGCCGGCGCCGCCGTCGTTGCCGAGGAAGAGGCCCTTGACGTTGCCCTGGGTCAGCTTCTTCGCCGCGTCGATGAGCTCGTCGATGGTCTGGGGCGGGGTGATGCCGGCCTTGTCGAGCATCGACTTCCGGTAGACGAGCAGCTGCATGTCGACGACCTGCGGGATGGCGTACGTCTTGCCCTCGTAGGTCATCCGCTCGAGGATGCTCGGGTTGAGGTCGGACTTCGTGTCGCCGATGAGGTCGGTGAGGTCGACGACCTGGCCGCCCTTGATCATGTCGATCGTCGGGCCGTTGCCGTACTCGAAGACGTCGGGCCCGGCGTCGGTGAGCAGCGAGGCGGCCGTGGACTGGTCGTAGTCGCCGGGCTTCCAGCTGACCTTGACGGTGGCGTCCTTGTAGGCGGCGGCGTAGCGCTCGACGGCCTGCTGCGTGCCGGCCTCGCCGTACTGGTGGTACCACTGGTTGAGCGTGGCGCCGCTGCCTCCGCCGGTCGCGCCACCGGTGGCTGCCGGCTCGCGTCCGGTGTTGCTGCCGCACGCGGCGAGCGCACCCGTGACCGCAGCGGCACCGCCGAGCGCGAAGAGCGAGCGCCGGCTGAGGTGGCCCCCGAGGGCCTGGCCGATCTCGCGGCCGATCTCCTTGTCAGACATGAGGTTCCCCTGCGTCCTTCCTGCCCGGGTGTGCGGGCGCCGTTCACCACGGTGGACGTCCGGCCAGTCTGCTCGACCTCGCCCACCCGGCGATCGTATGCCCGTAACCTCCGCGTATGCCGGATGGGCCACTCCCCGACATCCGAGCGGCCGGGACGTGGCTCAGATGGCGGCCGGCGAGTTGAGCGGGTTGTTGCTCGTGGTCTCCGGCGCGGTCCGGAGCAGCTGGTGGACGAGCAGGAGCGTCTGCTCGTCCTCGAGCGTCATGCGCCGGCCGAAGTGGCCGCGGGCGCGGGCGACGCCCTCCCCGACCCGCAGGACGGTGGCGCGCACGTCGTCCCGGGTCTCGACGGCCATCCGTTCGAGCAGCCGCGTGACGGAGAGCAGTCCGGAGACGATCGGGCGGCCGTCGAGCTCGAACTCGTCGAAGAGCCAACGGCGCTCGGCTGCGGCGGTGCCGAGCAGCTCGCGTCCGGGACCCGCGCTGCGCAGGGCCGCGTCGGTCACGGCGTCCCAGAAGGCGCCACGCTCGTCCTCGTCGAAGCGGACCCGTCCGGCCAGGGCGCTCAGCACCCACACGGGGGCGAACCGGAGCGTGACCCACTCCTGCTCCGACCACTGCTCACGCCACTGCGACACGACCGCCACCGCCTCTCACGCGCTCGGGGCACCTCCAGCGTACGACCGGCCTGTCGGTGAGGTCGTGGAGTCCTTCCGGCACCAGGTGCCGGAAGAACTCCACGACCTGCCGGGTCTCGTCCGTCAGGCAGGGCCGGTCAGCGGCATCTCGCGGGCGGCGACGACGGGGCGCAGCACGGCCTCGACCTCGGGCGTGCAGAACCAGCGCCGGAGGCAGTCGTCGGCGAGGACGTTCGCGAGGGCGCCGAGCACCATCGACTGGTCGAGCGAGAGGTGGCGACCCGCGTGCCGACCGGTGCGGGTGTCGACGGCGTCGATGAAGCCGCCCGGTCCGTAGGCGCCGAGGTCGCGCTCGATGCGCACGAGGTTGTCGGCTGCCTCGTCCGGCTCGACCATGAGCGCCATGGCCGAGGCGTGCGGCGTGACGACGACCTCGCCGTCGCGCTCGCTCGGGTAGCCGTCGGGCTCCCAGGCGATGGGCGGGACGCCGAAGACGGAGTAGCCCTCGCCGGGGCAGGCCGAGGGGCTGAATCCCCAGTAGCCGTAACCCTTGTCGTCCATCGCGTACTCCCGCTGCAACGCGACCGTTCGGGCCTCGTTGACGCCCCACGTGTCCGGCGCCCACGTCGCCTCGGGCACGAAGATCGTCGGCATGAGCGCCTCGAACATCGACCCGCCGAAGGTCGGCACGACGTCGCGGCCCCGGTAGTGCCGCAGCGGGGTGTCGAGCGCGGCATAGTGCTCCGGCGGGATCTGGCCGTGGGCGATGCCGACGTAGCTCGCGATCCGCGGCTCCGAGTCGAGCAGGTCGTAGTGGTGCGTCGTGTGGAACACCTCGGCGTGCCCCGGCACGAAGGCGGCGCGCCGGGTCGGCTGGCCCGGGTCGTCGACCCAGAAGCCGCCGGTGAGGCGCCCGCCCGGCCCGTCGGGCCCGGCCGAGGGGTCGTGGAACACCCCGAAGTCCATCCGGTCGAGCACGACGCGGGCTGCAGGCGCGACGCGGGGCTCGGCGGCGGCGGCCACCATGAGGCCGGCCGCGAGCCAGCCGTTGTCGACGCTCGAGAGGAACTGCTGGATCTCGTGCCCGCTGTCGGGCATCCGGCGGAGCAGGGCACCGGAGCGGTCGTCGTACCAGTTGTAGAACATTTCGGACTCGTCGTGCACCTCCATGCGGGCGAGCGTCGCGAGGAGCCGCGCGAGGCGGTCGTGCGCGTCGTCGGCGGCCACGAGGCCGAGGTCGCGGGCGGCGACGGTGCACCACAGCAGGCCGCCGATGTTCGTCGGTGACGTGTAGCCGCTGCGCGTCGCGGGGTCGAGCGAGGCGGCGATGCTGTCGGTCGGCAGGCCCGTGTCGGGGTCGGTCATCGCCTCGAAGGAGCGCCACGTGTCGGCGGCCCAGCGGAGCAGGGTGGTGCGGTCAGGCATACGGAAGGGTCCTTCGGCTTGGGTTGGCGGGTCTGGGGGATGCACGGAAGTGACCACTCGACGGGGTCGGGAGACCGTCCCTCCCTCGAGTGGTCGCTTCCGCACGCACGGGAGTGACCACTCGACGAGCGGGAGTGACCACTCGACGGGGTTGGGGTGCGGTGGGGTCAGTCGCCGACGACGGAGGTCTGGTCCCAGTCGCAGCCGCACGAGCCGCGCACGACCATGCGGGTGGGCAGCACCTGGGGGTGCACGTCGAACGTGCGCCCGGCGATGCGCTCGTGGAGCCGGATCGCGGCCCACCGCCCGAGCTCGCGCATCGGCTGCTGCACCGTGGTCAGGCCCGGCGCGAGGTAGCGCGAGGTCATGATGTCGTCGAAGCCGACGACCGCGATGTCGTCGGGCACGCGCCGGCCCTCGCGGCCGAGCAGCACCATCGTCGCGAGCGCGAGCTCGTCGTTGGCGCAGACGAGCCCGTCGATCTCGGCACCGGCTGCCTCGGCCTCGCGCAGGCCCTCCATGACGCGGCGACCCGACGTCTCCTCGTACTGCACGCGGATCGGGCCGGCCACCTCGGCGCCGCGCTTGCGGGTCAGGGCGTGCTGGAAGCCGCGGTAGCGCTCCGAGACGTCGTGCGAGGTGTCGGGGTCGCCGACGAAGACGAGCCGCGTGCGGCCGTGCTCGAGCAGGTGCCGGGTCAGCTCGGCCGAGCTGATGAAGTTCTCGACCTGCACCGAGTCACAGCCCTCGATGGCGTCGCGCGCGACGAGCACCGTCGGGGTGGAGCGCACGATCTGGCGCACCATCGTGTCGCTGACCGTGTCGTTGGCGATGACGATGCCGTCGACACGGCCGAGGATCTTGCGCACCGAGGCCTCGGCGTCCTTGGACGCGTCGCACACGACGACGACGACCGACTGCCCCTCGCGGGCGGCCGTCGACTCGAAGCCCGAGAGCAGCTCGGAGTAGTAGGGCCCGCGCAGCCCCGGCAGGACGAGGCCGTGCGTCTCGTGCGACGGCACGTCGACGGTGCGGCCGGCGCGGAGCGGGACGTACTCGAGGTCCTCGACGGCCCGCAGCACCCGCTGACGGGTCATCGCCGACGCCGGGGTCGAGCCGCTCAGCACGCGCGAGACGGTGGCGATGGACACGCCGGCCCGCTCGGCCACGGTGTAGATCGTGACCGGTCGCGCGTCATCGTGCTCAGTGGACACCCGGGCTCCCTCTTCCGGGGACAACTGTGCACGGCGCCGCGCCGCTTCACAAGCGGGGCGCAGCACCCCGGGCCGACCGCCACGGCGACCGATGGCGTATGCCGTCCGGCCGGCTCGGCAGCCACGGCGGGGTGGTCCGGGGCTCCCTCCCGGACCACCCCGCCGCGACGTCCGAACGGTCCTGCCGAGCGAGACCTCAGAACGGGTTGGGGATCGCATCGAGCAGGCTGCGCGTGTAGTCGTCCTTGGGGTCACGGATGACTCCGAGGGTCGGCCCCTTCTCGACGACCTTCCCGTTGTTGAGGACGATGACCTCGTCGGAGAGCATGCGGGCGCTCAGCAGGTCGTGGGTTATGTAGAGGATGCCGACGTCGTTCTCCTTGACCAGGTCGTTGAGCAGCTCGAGGATCTCGGCACGGATCGAGACGTCGAGGCTGGAGATCGGCTCGTCGGCGACGATGATCTCCGGCTCGACGGCGAGCGCCTTGGCGATGATGACGCGCTGGCGCTGGCCACCGGAGAGCTCGTAGCCGTAGCGGTTGATGAACCGCTCGGCCGGAGTCAGCGCGACCCGCTCGAGCAGCTCCTTGACGCGCTCGCGCAGCTCCTCGCCCTTGAGCCCCTGGTAGTTGACGAGCGGACGGGACAGGACGTAGCCGAGTCGCTTGGCGGGGTTGATCGAGCTGTACGGGTCCTGGAAGACCATCTGGACGTCGCTGCGGTAGTCACGCAGCGCCCTTCCCTTGAAGCCCGAGACGAGCTTGTCGCCGTCCGGGCCGTGGAAGACGATGCGCCCCTCGGTCGGGGTCTCGACACCGGTGATCATCTTGGCGAGGGTCGACTTGCCGCTGCCGCTCTGGCCCACGAGCGCCGTCACCTCGCCCCTGCGGAGCTCGAAGCTGACGTCGCTGACCGCCTCGGTGCGGGTGACGGTGAAGCCCCGTCGGCGCTCGAAGACCTTCGAGACGCTCTCGACCGAGAGCACGACCTCGTTGGCCAGGGCGCTCCGGGACTCGTCGGAGGTCTTGACGAACTGGGGTCCCTCGAATCCGCGCTTCGGCTCACCGAACTTCTCGGCGCCGCCGTCCGCACGCTGCAGCACGGCGACGTGGCAGGCCACCCGCCCACCGTTCAGCGGCACGAGCGGGGGGTCCTGCTCGAGGCAGAGCTGGATCCGCTCGGGGCACCGCGGGGCGAAGCTGCACCCGACGATGTCGCGGCTGAGGTCCGGCGGCCGGCCGGGGACGTAGGTGATCTTGACGGTCTCGTCGCGGGGGTCGCCGTACGAACCGAGCAGCCCCTTCGTGTACGGGTGCAGGGGTTCACGCAGCAGCGCGCCGGCGCTCTGGTCCTCGACGATGCGACCGGCATACATCACGAGGATGCGGTCGGAGAGCTCGAGCACGGTGCCGATGTCGTGGCTGATGAAGAGGACCGCGAAGCCCTGCTCGGCCTGGAGGCGCCGGACGTTCTCGAGGATCGAGTGCTGCACGACGACGTCGAGACCGGTCGTCGGCTCGTCGAGGAGGATGAACTTCGGGTCGAGCGCCAGGGCCAGCGCGAGGTTGACCCGCTGGCGCATGCCCCCGGAGAGCTCGTGCGGGAAGGCGGTCATGAACTTCGGGTCGATGATGACCATGTCGAAGAGCTCGCGGATGCGGCGCGTCACCGCCTCGCCGCGCAGCTGCGAGTGCTGCTCGATGACGTCGCGGAACTGCGCCTCGACCCGGACGACGGGGTTGAGCGAGTTCATGCTGCTCTGGAAGACCGTCGAGAGGTCACGCCAGCGCAGCGAGCGCAGCTCGTCCTCCGGGAGCTCGGTGATGTCGGTCCCGTTGAACTCGATCGAGCCACCGCTGATGCGACCCGGGCGCTGGAGCAGCCGCAACAGTGCCGTGCCGAGCGTCGTCTTGCCCGACCCGGACTCGCCGATGAGCCCGACGAACTCACCCGGCTCGATGGAGAAGCTGACGCCCTGGACGGCGTCGAGGGGGCGTGATGCCTTGGGCTCGTAGCGGACGCTGAGGTCGCGCACGTCGAGGAGTGTCATGCGTCCTCCCGCAGGTGGGGGTTGCTCAGCAGGTCGACGCCGAAGTTGATGAACGTCGTCGCGGTCATGAGGATGGCGAGCACGAGACCCGGCGCGAAGACCCACAGCCACAGACCCTGGGCGATGGCCCCTTGCGCGTTGGACTGGTAGAGCATCGTGCCCCACGAGACGTTGCGGCTGTCACCGAGTCCCAGTGCCGCCAGGCCTGCCTCGGCGGCGATGGCGCCGGTCGCGGCACCGACGAAGCTCGCGAGCACGAGCGAGCTCATGTTGGGCATGATCTCGCGGAAGACGATGCGCCACGTCCCCTCGCCCGAGAACTTCGCCGCGGTGACGAAGTCGCGGTTGCGCAGCGTGATGATCTGCGAGCGTTTCGCACGGGCCGCGCCGGCCCAGGACGTGATCGACACGACGCCGACGATGAGCCAGAGTCCGCGCACCTCCGAGTAGGCGACGAGGGTGATGATGAGCGGGAAGACGGGGATGACGAGGAAGACGTTGGTCAGGAAGGACAGCCCGTCGTCGAGCAGACTGCCCTCCGCGTAGCCCGAGATGAGGCCGATGACGGTGGCGATCACGGTCGCGAAGAGACCGCCGAAGAGACCGACCAGCAACGAGATCCGCGAGCCGTAGATGAGCTGTGACGCGATGTCCTGTCCGCTCGTCGTCGTGCCCAGCCAGTTGGTCGAGCTCGGGCCGGCGAGCGGCTCGAAGGACCCGTCGAGCGGGTCGTGGGGAGCGATCAGGGGCGCGAAGACGGCCACGAGCACGTAGATGCCGAGGACGATGACGCCGACCCTGGCCTTCTTGCTGCTCCAGATCACCTGCCACCACTGGTCGGGTGTCTCGACGTCGCTGACCTGCTCGACGGCGAGGTCCTGACCCGGCTCTCCCGCTGACATGAAGTCCTCGCCGGGGGTGGGTACGGGGGTCGTCGTCATCCTTCAGCCCTCCTCGCACGCGGGTCGAGCACGCCGTAGAGCAGGTCTGCGACGAGGTTGGCAAGGAGCACGCCGACCGTGGTCAGGAGCATCAGTGCTTGCAGCAAGGGGTAGTCCTTCTGTTCGACGGCCTCGCCCATCAACCGGCCCATGCCGGGATAGTCGAAGACCGTCTCGACGAGGATCGCGCCGCCCAGTACGCCGCCGAGTGCGAGCGCGAAGCCGGTGACGCTGGGCAGCAAGGCATTCCGGGCGGCGTACTTCAGCGCGACGTCCCGGTCGCGCAGGCCCTTGGCCTTGGCGAGCCGGATGTAGTCCTCGCCGAGGTTCATGATCATCGTGTTGCGCATGCCGAGGATCCAGCCGATGGGCGTGACGATGAGCAGGGCCAGAGCGGGCAGGAAGGAGTGCGAGACGGCCTCCTGGATGAACGGCCAGTTCCACCCCGGGGTGGCCTCCTCGTAGCCGCCCGACGTCGGGAACCAGCCGAGGCTGTAGCCGAAGACGTAGAGGAGCAGCAGACCGATCCAGAAGGGCTGCAGCGTGCCGAGGAAGGTCGAGCCCAGCGTGACGACTGAGTCGAAGCGCGAGTTGCGTCGCCACGCGGCATACGCCCCCAGCACGACGCCACCGACGAACGAGAGCACCTGCGCGATCGTCACGAGCACGACCGTCCACCAGAACGCCTGCGCGATGACCTCGGTCACCGGGAAGGGGTAGTAGGTGTAGGACAGGCCGAAGTTGCCGTGGATGAGCTCGCCCAGATACGAGATGTACTGGTGCCACAGCGAATCCGTCGGGGTGCCGAGCATGGCCCGCATCGCCTCGACCTGGGCCTGGTCCAGGGCGGCGTCCTTGCCGGCCATCCGCTTCACCATGATCTCGGCCGGGTCGCCGGGCTGCAGTCGTGGGATGAGGAAGTTCAGGGTGACGACCGCCCAGAGGGTGGCCAGGAAGAAGCCGAACTTCCGCGCGAAGTACGTCATGCGGGCCTCTCTGCCCGGGCCGGGGCGGCTGGACCAGCCGCCCCGGCGGAGGCGGGGTTCGTCACTTCGGGGCAGCGAGGTGGGTCAGCATCAGGAGCTTGTCGTCCTGGGGGTTGGCGTACGGGTCCTGCTCGCTCGGCCAGCCGACCGCCTTGTCGGTGCGGTAGATGACGCGAGCCGGCGCGTAGATGAGCGACGTGACCGGGTACTGCGTCATCATCGTGTCGACGAGCGGGGCCAGGTCGGCCTTCTGGCTCTCCTTGTCCGTGTCACCGGCGAGCTTCGTCACGGCCGCGTCGACCGCAGGGTCCTTGAAGCGCTGGACGTTGGGCAGCACCTCGGTCTTGGTCGGGATCTGGGTGCTCGAGAGCTTCGTGCCGAGGTTCTTGGCGAGCTCGCAGCCACCGTGGAGGTACTCGAGCATCAGCTGGTAGTCACCGGTCTTCTTCTGGCCGTCCACCGAGTCCGGTGCGGAGGCCGTGACCTTCGACGTGATCCCGAGGTCGTTGAGCCCCTTGACGGCCACGTCGGCCATCGCCTGGTAGTCGATGAACCCGGCCTGGACGGAGAAGTTGACGGCGAGCGGGGAGCCGTCGGGGTTGGTGCGCTTGCCGTCGGCACCCTTCTTGTAGCCGGCCGCGTCGAGCAGCTGACCGGCCTTGGCGAGGTCGTAGGGCAGCACCGTGTCCTCCCCGGCGTACTTGTCGGGCAGGAGGCTCTCCATGGACGGCAGCTTGAGACCGGTCTGGCTCGCCGGCTTCATGACGCCGTAGGTCGCCTTGACCGACATCTCCTTCTTGTTCATGGCGTAGGAGATGGCCTCGCGGAACTTGACGTCGTTGAAGGGCGCCTTCTCGTTGTTGCCCGTGAGCACGGTCATGCCGTTGGGCGCGTAGTAGAAGTGGTTGTTCTTGGGGTCCGCGCTGACGAACGTCTTCTCGGGGTTGGGGATCTCACCGAAGTAGGCGTCGAGCTGACCGGACCGCAGCTTGAGGGCTGCCTGCGCCGCGTCGTACTGGCCCTCGAGGACGAGCTTCTTCACCTTGATCTTGTCGGCCTGCCAGTAGTCCGGTCGACGCTCGAGGACGAGCTGGCGGCCGTTGAAGCTGCCCACCTTGAAGGGCCCGGTCGACACGGGCGTCTTGTCGACGTACTTGGTCGGGTCGCCGACCTTCGAGTAGATGTGCTCGGGCAGGATCTTCGCGGCGATGATCCCGTCGTACTTGGGTGCGGCGTTGCCGGAGAAGGCGAAGACGACCTTGTTGCCCTCCGCCGTCACGCTGGTGGCGGGCGCACCGAAGGTCGACGTCCAGACACCGGGCTTGTCGAGCGCCGGATACTGCTTCATGAGGTTGAAGGTGAAGGCGACGTCCTTCGCGGTGAATGGCTGGCCGTCGGTCCACTTGACACCCTGCCGGATGTCGAAGGTGAGCTTCTCGCCACCCTCCCAGGTGGCCTTCTCGGCCAGCCACGGAGTCTCCTCGCAGGTCAGCGCGTTGCGGACGATGAGCTGCTCGTAGAGCCACGTCGTCGTCAGTGGCTTCGGCGCATAGGGGTTGTAGTTCGCGAGACTGCCGACCGATGCGTCTGCCTCCGAGGGGAACGTCAGCTGGGCGATCATCCCTCCGGCGCCTGCTGCGCCGTCGTTCTCCTTCTGTTTGGCGCTGCCGGCACAGCTGGCGAGGGCCAGCGCGGCGGTCAGGCCGGTCACGATCAGCACGGGCTTACTTCGAGTCAGCGTCATTGCAGACCTCCGTCGGGGGCGTTTTGCGTCAGGCTAGGCGTCCGTCAACGCCCCCTGTCAACGACTTGCGACCATGTAACTACTTTCATACCCACTTCCGTGCTGCCCCTGACTTTCATTTGTTTTCAGGGGGATTCGCCTATCGCTGATCGGAGGAGGCACTGGTAGGAAAGAGAGGTGCCCGACGACAACGCCGTCCTGACCGCCCCCTCGGTCCTCACCCTGGAGGGCAGCTCCGGGCTCTTCGCCGAGGTCCTCGACAACGGTGCGCTCCGCCGTCTCGAGGCCTTCGGCACCAGCCTGCTGCTGCACCCCGCGACCGTTGCCGAGGCGGGACTGACGAACGTCCACCTCCGCGTGCACCGGCCGGACGGCATCCGTCGTCGGGCCCTGCTGGGGCCGGGCAGCGGCTCGGTCGTCACCGTCGGCGGGACCCAGGGCGACGGCGCCGTCGTCGTCACCGGCCAGCACGAGGGCCTCGACTACCGCCTCACCCTCCAGGTCGGTGACGGCTCAGCGGACACCCCCGAAGCCCCGGCCACCCCCGCCACCCCGACGTGGCACTGGGACCTCGAGCTGACGAACACGACGGGCGAGCCCGTCACCGCCGACGCGGTCCTGACCCACGACCCCGCCCTGGCACCGCTCGGCAACGTCCGGATCAACGAGTACTACGTCAGCCAGTACCTCGACATCACCCCGGTCGCCACGGCCGCGCACGGCACGGCCGTCGCGGTGCGTCAGAACATGCCGGGCGAGCGCGTGCCGTGGCTCATGGTCGGCACGGTGGGCACCGGCACCGGCTGGGCGACCGACGCGCTCCAGCTCGTCCGCCGCACCGGTCGCGGCGTGACGTGGCCGGGCCTCGACGCCGCGGACCTGCCGAGCGCGCGCCTCCAGCACGAGCACTCGCTCATCGCCCTGCAGGACGCCCCGGTCGAGATCGTGCCGGCCGAATCCCACCGCACCGGCTTCTGGGGCATCGCCCTGGAGGACCACCCCGAGGCCACGTCCGACGCCGACGCCCGCTGGGCCGACGTCGCGCTCGCGGCCACCCCGACCCCGTGGGCGCCGGCGGGCGACGGCGCCCACGGCCGGCCGACAGATGCTGCCGAGGGCGACCGAGCGGCGGCACCCGCCACGCTGTGGTCGTCGAGCCCGGCCTTCGCGTCACGGGCCCTCGACCGCGACGAGCTCGACGCCGCCGGCCTGCTCGAGGGCCGCACCGACGTCGAGACGGCCGACGACGGCACCGAGCTCGCGTGGACCGTCCGCGGCGGCCAGCTCGTGACTCCCGCCAAGGAGCTCGCGGTCCTGCGTCCGCACGGCCACCTGCTGCGCACCGGTGACGCGTTCACACCCGACTCGCGGTCGCTCGCGTCGACGGTGTGGATGGCCGGCACCTTCCACTCCCAGGTCACCCGCGGCCACGTCGGCCGCAACCCCGTCGTCACGGGTCGCCGTACCTACCTCGGCCTCCAGCGCGCGCACGGCGTGCGCCTCTTCGTCGAGGACGCCGACGGCACGTGGAGCCTCCTCGAGACCCCGAGCGCGTGGTTCACCGGCCTCGACCACTGCACGTGGTGGTATGCCGCCGCGTCGGGTCCCGTGCTCACCGTGACGTCCGCCGCGCCTGCCGACGAGCACGCCCTGACGCTGTCGGTCGGGCAGCGCGGCGCGGCTCCGCGCCGGGTCATGCTCGCGCTGCAGGTCGCCGACGACCTCTCGGACGCACCCTCCGTCACGACCGCCGACGACCACGTCGAGGTCACGACCGCGGGCGACCCGCGCCCGTGGCGGGTCTCGTGGTCCGGCTCCGGCACCGCCGAGGTCGGCGACGCCCGGCTCCAGGCCGACGGCGAGGGCCGCGGCCCGGGCTGGCTCACCGTGCTCTTCGACCCGAGCGAGCAGCTCGAGGTCGTCGTCCGCTCCGCCCCCGGCGCCGGCGAGGCAGCGGCCGGCGAGGTTGTCCCCACCGGCGAGCACCTCGGAGCAGCCTTCTGGGACAAGGCCGGCCACGCCGTGACCCTCGACGGGTCGTCACTCGGCCACGCCGGGTCCCAGGCCGCGAACCTCTCGGCGGCCCTGCCGTGGTTCACGCACAACGCCTTCGTGCACTACCTCTCCCCGCGTGGGCTCGAGCAGTTCTCGGGCGGCGCGTGGGGCACCCGCGACGTCTGCCAGGGGCCCGTCGGGCTGCTCACGGCGCTCGGCCGGCAGGACGCCGTCCGCGACGTGCTGCTGCGCGTCTTCCGCGCCCAGAACGCCCGGGGCGACTGGCCGCAGGCCTTCGAGTTCCTCCCGCCGCTGCCCGAGACGGGCCAGCAGGACTCGCACGGTGACGTCGTCTTCTGGCCCGTCCTCGCAGCCGGCGACTACCTGCGCACGAGCGGCGACGCGAGCCTGCTCGACGAGACGGTCGCCTTCGTCGGCGACGACGCGCTCGGCGAGCCGGCCACGGTGGCCGAGCACCTGCGTCGTGCGGTCGCGCGGATCGCGGAGTGCACGGTCCCCGGGAGCCCGCTGCCGGCATACGGCCACGGCGACTGGAACGACTCGCTCCAGCCGGCCGACCCGCACCTCGCCGCCCACCTCGTCTCCACGTGGACGGCCGTGCTCCAGACGCAGTCGCTGCGCACCCTCGCCGAGGGCCTCCACGCGGTCGGTGCGCCCAACGGCGCCTCTGCGCTGGCCGCCGACGCGGACGAGCTCGCCGAGCGCACCCACGACGCCCTCCTCGACCAGCTCGCGGCCGACCCGGTGCTCCCGGGCTACCTGCTGCAGCACGAGGACGGGCACTTCGAGCCGCTCGTCCACCCGACCGACGAGCGCACCGGCCTGCACTACGGCGTGCTGCCGTGGATCCACGCGATCGGCGCCGACCTGCTGACGCCGGAGCAGGCCCGCCACCACCTCGACCTCATCGAGGAGCACCTCCTCGGGCCGGACGGCGCGCGCCTCTTCGACCGGCCGGTCAGCTACGTCGGCGGTCCGATGACGGTCTTCCAGCGCGCCGAGGCGAGCACCTTCTGGGGCCGCGAGATCGGCCTCATGTACATGCACGCGCACCTGCGCTACGCCGAGGCGCTGGCCCGTGTCGGTGACGGCGCGGCCCTGCTCACGGCGCTCGCCAAGGCGAGCCCGGTCGGACTGGACTCGCTCGTGCCGCAGGCGCGCCCGCGCCAGACGACGTGCTACTACTCCTCGTCCGACGGCGCCTTCACCGACCGCTACGACGCGTCGGAGCGGTACGCCGCGCTCATGGCCGGCGACGTGCCGCTCGAGGGCGGGTGGCGCGTCTACTCGTCCGGTCCGGGGCTCGTGCTCCGGCTCGTCACCGAGGTGCTCCTCGGCATCCGCCAGCGCGGCGACGACGTCGAGATCGACCCGGTCCTGCCGCCGAGCGGTGACGGTGGCGCCGGCGCCGGCACCTCAGAGCTGACCGCGCGCCTGCCCCTGGCCGGCACCGACCTCACGGTCCGCTACGTCGTCGGGCCCGAGGGCCACGGCGTCCGCCGGGTCACCGTGAACGGGCGCGAGCTGAGCCTGCGACCGCTGACCAACCCCTACCGCCGGGCGGGAGCGGCCGTCCGGACCGCCGACCTGCTCGCGCCCCCGACCGGCGAGACCACCGACGGCCCCGACGCCACTGCCCCGACCAGCGAGATCCTCGTGGAGACCCACTGACATGACTGACGTCACCGCCACGCCGCCCACCCAGCAGCGGCCGTGGCTCGATGCCACGCGGCCCGTCGAGGAGCGCATCGACCTCCTTATGACCGAGATGACCCTGGCCGAGAAGGTCGGCCAGACCCACCAGGTCGCCAACATCGACCCCGAGGCCGACGCCGCCGAGATCGCGTCGGGCCGGATCAGCTCGAGCCTCTACGCCTCCGGCGCGACGGCCGGCAACGAGCGCGACGAGGGCGTCCTCGTCGGCAACATCGACGCCGCCCAGCGGCACGCCGTCGAGGGCAGCCGCCTCGGCATCCCGCTCCTCTTCGGCCGGGACGTCATCCACGGGCACCGCACCGTCGCGCCGATCCCGCTCGGGATCGCGGCGTCCTTCGACCCCGACGTCGCCGAGGAGATCGGCGAGATCGCCGCCCGCGAGGCCGCGGTCGACGGCGTGGCGTGGACCTTCACGCCGATGGTCGACCTCTCCGAGGAGCCGCGCTGGGGCCGGGTCGCCGAGTCGCTCGGCGAGACGCCGGTCCTCTCCGGCCGCCTCGCCGCCTCGCTCGTCCGCGGCTTCCAGGGCGACGACCCGAGCGACCCCGACCGCCTCGCGGCGTGCGCCAAGCACTTCGCCGGCTACGGCCTCGCCGCCGGTGGCCGCGACTACGACACGGTCAGCGTCGGCGAGAACACGCTGCGCAACCTCCACCTGCGGCCGTTCCGCTCGGCCGTCGACGCCGGCGTCCTCACCGTCATGGCCGCCTTCAACGACGTCGACGGCATCCCGATGCACGCCCATGAGCACCTCGTCCGCGAGGTCCTCAAGGGCGAGTGGGGCTTCGACGGGGTCGTCGTCGCCGACTGGAACGGCATCGGCCAGATCGTCTTCCAGGGCGTCGCCGCCGACAAGCGGGAGGCCGCGGCCCTCGCCATCCGCGCGGGCGTCGACCTCGACATGGTGAGCGGCGCCTACCTCGAGCACCTCGAGGAGCTCGTCGAGTCCGGCGAGGTCGACCTCGCGCTCGTCGACGACGCGGTGCGCCGCGTGCTGCGCCTGAAGTTCCGCCTCGGGCTCTTCGAGCGTCCGTATGCCGCCCGGCCGGGGGTGTCCAACGCGCCCACCCCCGAGACCCGGGCCGTCGCCCGCCGCGCGGCGCAGGCCGCGCACGTGCTCGTCAAGAACGACGGCGTCCTGCCGCTCGGCGACGATGCCGGGAAGGTCCTGCTGTCAGGTCCGTTCGTCGACGACGGCGACGCGCTGCTCGGCACGTGGGTCCTCGACGGCCGTGGCGAGGAGGTCGTCACTCCGGAGGCGGCCCTGCGCGAGCGCCTCGGCGACCGGGTCACCGTGGCCGACGGCCGCTTCCCCGACGTGACCCTCATGCAGGCGCGGGCCGCCGACACGTCGGTGCTGCTCCTCGGCGAGCACCGGTCCCGCTCCGGCGAGGCGCAGTCCGTCGTCGACATCGGACTGCCACCGGGACAGCTCGAGCTCGTGCGCGCCGTCGCGGGGTTCGGCAAGCCGCTCGTCGCCGTCGTCTACACCGGCCGCCCGCTCGACCTCACCGAGCTGCTCGACCTCGCCGACGCGGTGCTCGTCGTGTGGCACCCGGGCACCGAGGCCGGCACTGCCCTGGCCGACGTCCTGTTCGGCGACGCCGAGCCGCACGGCCGGCTGCCGATGACCTTCCCGCTGTCGACGGGCCACATCCCGACGAGCACGCACCAGCGCCCGACGGGGCGGCTCATCCGGGCCGACGTCGACCACCGGGAGGGCCGCTACATCGACGCCCTCACCTACCCGCGGCTGCCCTTCGGCTTCGGCCTGTCCTACACGAGCGTCGACTACGGGGCACCCGTCCTGTCGTCGCCGACGATGACGACCGACGGGTCCACGACCCTCACCGTCACCGTGACCAACACGGGCGAGCGGCCCTGCCGCGAGGTCGTCCAGCTCTACTTCCGCGACCCCGTCGCCCAGGTGACCCGCCCGCTCGTCGAGCTGACCGACTGGGCGCTCGTCGACCTCGAGCCCGGCCAGGCACGCGAGGTCACCTTCGACGTGCAGGCCGAGCAGGCGGCATACGCAGGCCGTGACCTCACGACGCGCGTCGACGAGGGCGAGATCGTCCTGCTCACCGGGCCCGACGCCGCCCGACTCCAGTCCGTGTCCGTGACCGTCACGTCCCCGAAGGCCTTCTCATGATCGAGACCGTCCAGCGCCAGATCCGCATCGACGGCGAGCCCGTCATCGTCATGTCGGGGGAGGTGCACTACTTCCGCGTCGCGCGAGCCGAGTGGGGCCAGCGCCTCGACCTGCTCGTCGAGGCCGGCTGCGACACCGTCGCCTCCTACATCCCGTGGATCTTCCACGAGCTGCCCGACGGTTCGCTCGACGTGACCGGCGAGACGCGTCCCGAGCGCGACATCGGCGCGTTCATCGACCTCGCCGCCGAGAAGGGGCTGCGCTTCATCGCCCGGCCCGGGCCGTTCATCATGGCCGAGCTGAAGAACGAGGGCATCCCGTTCAGCGTCTACCGCGACCACCCGGAGGTCATCCCGGTGGGGTGGGACGGCGAGCAGGTCAGCTCGAGCACCGTGGACTACCTGGCGCCGGCGTTCCTGTCGGAGAGCGCGCGGTGGTTCGACGCGATCATGCCGGTGCTCGCGCCGCGGCTGCAGCCCAACGGCGGCCCGATCGTCGGCGTCCAGCTCGACAACGAGGTGGGCATGCTCGCCTGGGTGACGAACTCGCCCGACCTCACCGACGGGCTCGTCGCGTCGTTCGGCGAGTTCGTGCGGTCGCGTCATGGGGACTCGGGGCCGTATGCCGTGTCGCCGGGTTCGTCGGGGTGGGCCGAGGTCGTGCGGTCGCCGAAGGAGGAGTGGGCGGGTGCGCTGCGCCTCGACCTCGGGCTCTTCATGCGGCAGCGGTTCGCCGACTACGTCGCGGCGCTGCGCTCGATGTGCGAGGAGCGCGGGGTCGCGGGGGTGCCGTTCTTCGTCAACATCCACGGGACCGAGGGCGGCAACGGCGCCCCCTTCCCGATCGGCATCAGCCAGCTCGTCGACACGTATGCCGGCATCCCGGGGATGGTCTCGGGGTCGGACCACTACCTCGGCGAGGCGACGCTCAACACGATGACCGACCTCTACGTCATCAACGCCTACATGGCGGCCGTGCACGACTCCGACCAGCCGCTGACCTCGCTCGAGTTCGAGGCCGGCTCTGGTGACTACGGCGCAGGGGCGGAGATGCAGTACGACCCCTCGACGGCCGACCTCAAGACGCGGTTGTGCCTGGCGCAGGGCAACCGGCTCATCAACTACTACCTCTTCGCCGGCGGCATCAACCCGCCGCTCGACGAGGCTGTGGGGGATGGCAACGACCGGATCAGCTTCACCGGCGAGCGGCACGGGACGGCTGCGCCGGTGGGGCCGGAGGGGCAGCGGGGGTATGCGTACTCGGCGACGGCGCGGGCGGTGAAGGCCATCAAGGCCAACGAGCCGTGGCTGGCCCGGATGGACGAGGACCACGACGACGTGTCGCTGGGGCTCGTGCTCGACGCGTACATGACGGAGTACCACCACCCTTCGTCTGATGTGATGACGGAGGTCGTCGACGACCTGACGTCGCATCGGGGGGCCGGGGAGCGCAAGGCGCTGGCGCGGTCGCTCCTGCTCGGCGGCTTCCGTTACGGCGCAACGCATCTCGAGCGGCGCGATCCTGTGCCGGGGTCGACGGTGCTCGTCGGGACGGGGCGCTACCTGTCGCGGGTCGTCCAGGAGCGACTCGTCGGGCACGTCACGACGGGCGGCAACGTCGTGCTGCTCGGGCGGCTGCCCGAGCGCGACCTCGACGGGTCGCCGTGCACGGTGCTGGCGGACGCGCTGGGTCTCACGGCGGGTGAGGTGGTGCGCGACACCGGCCACTACTACCCGTCGCTCGTCGCGCACGGGTGGGCGGAGCCGTGGCCGGAGATGCGGGCCGGGTGGGTGCAGAAGCTTGACCACCAGCGTGGGGACGTCGTGCTGACGGACGTCTACGGCGCGGTGTGCGGCGTCGACGTGCCGCTCGGCGAGGGGCGTGCGATCGTGCTCGCTGCGCAGGTGCCGTCGGACCCGGTGCTCTTCGACCGGGCCCTGTCGAGTCTGGGTGTGAGTCCCGGCTTGCGTCTCGAGACCCAGTGGCCGGGCGTCTTTGCCACGACGACGAGCACCGACGACGGGCAGCGCGCCGTGCACGTCATCAACACCTCGGGCGCACCGGCCACGGTGACGGTCGCCCTCGACGGCACCCCGATCGCGGCCGGCACCACCCTGCACGTGCCGCCGCGGTCGGGGCACATCCTGCCCCTCGGCCTCGACGTCGCGGGGCGGCGTCTGGACTGGGCCTCGGCGGAGATAGCCGGTGTCGACGCCGACGGCACGGTGCACTTCCGGCCGGGCCTCGACGAGCACGGCGGCACGACGGTCATCGTCGACGGCCTGCCCGTGGAGCTGGCCCCGGGGGAGCGCGCTCTGCGGCCCTGAAGTCAGAGGTACGAGAAACCGCCGGGGTCACGACAAGACGTCGCACCCCGGCCGTTTCGCTGCTGAGCAATGGACTCCCTGCACGTAGCCCATCCCGCCCAGATAGACGCGCCCTCCCACCTCGGGCAGGCCGACGGCGAAGCGATCTGGATCAGCGAGCCGGGCAAGGTCCTCCTGGCATGCAGCGGGGTCTCCGAACCGACCTCGACCATCCTCACGGCTGACGACGTGCCGTTGCGGTCATGGGTCAACCGGGTGCCTCTCCGCCGATCAGCCGGGCGTGACCTCGACCCGTTCTGGAGTAGTACGTCCACGTCCGCGAGGCGTCGAAGGCGGCTCATGTTTCGGCTGGAACCGAAGACGTTAGCTTTTCACCGTCCTTCGCAACTGGTCAACGAATATCCTAGTTGTCGGCGCCCGCAAATAGTTCAGCCTGCTCGAGAACCAGTTCTATGGCCCGGTCTTCGAGGTCCGGCGGATATCCGTTTATGGCTAGAAGCCGACGGACCTTGGATCGAAGGCCGGCTCTTACGGATTCCTTATAATTCCAATCAATCGTGACTGAGCTACGCACGGACTGAACGAGGTCGGCGGCGATCTTCTTGAGTTTCTCATCGCCGAGTTCAAGCGCAGCCGACTCATTCTGAACGATCGCATCGTAGAAGGCGGCTTCCGCTTCGGATAGTCCCAGCTGCTCGTGTCGGTTGCCTTGATCTCTTATGTCCTTGGCCAGTCTCACCAGTTCGGCAATTATCTCGGCGGTGGTCAGCGATCGGTTGGTGTATTTACTTATCGCCTCTTCGAGCTGCGCAGAGAACTTTCGGGACTGCACCAAGTTGGAGCGAGATATCGTCTTGATGCGATCGCTCAGGATCCGTCGAAGCAAACCGAGCTGCAAGTTGGGCTTGTCTCTGTGCACCAAGGAGTCGAGGAAATCGTCCGAAAGAATGGAGATTTCAGGCTCCTCGACCCCGGCGAGCCTGTAGATATCAACGACCTCATCGGCTGTTACGGCCTCGTTCACGAGTTGCCCGATGGCAGTGTCAATTTCGACGGTTCCTGATCCACCTCGGCCAGAATCGGAATTAAGAATCTTGAGAATCGCCGCGCGAACGTCTGTGAAAAGGCGCACGTCGTTATGAATCGCAGCGCCCTCCTCTCGCGCTCCGGCAATAGCGTAAGCTTTGGCGAGCGCCAGCACCTGATCAAGGAAGCGCCTCTGTCGGTCGGGGTCAGCCATAACGAAGTCAAGGACTTTCGCATGCTCGGCGAGTCGTTGTGCAGGCGGTAGGTCGGAAGCGGAGTTGAACGCGCTGCCGTGCAAAAGGCCCCGCACCACGTCGTGCTTCTCCAGCATGGCGTCCACAAGTTCTTCGATAGGCACGCCGGCTTGGTCGCGATCAGAAGGTGAGTACTCCACGAGAGCCCTCTGCAGGTTCGCGAACAGGCCGATGTAGTCAACTACGAGCCCACCAGGCTTGTCCCGAAACGTACGGTTGACGCGCGCAATAGCCTGCATCAGACCCGCCCCCTGCATTGTTTTATCGACATACATGGTGTGCATGGACGGCGCGTCGAAGCCCGTGAGCCACATGTCCCGGACGATCACCAACTCCAATCCATCATTGGGGTTCTTCGCGCGGGCCTTGATATTTCGACGCTCCTCTCTGGTATAGAGGTGCGGCTGGAAGGAAGGCGGATCTGCGGCCGAGCCTGTAATCACTACCTTGATGCGTCCGCTGGCTGGGTCGTCGGCGTGCCAGTCGGGACGCAAAGTCACGAGCTTCTCGTAAAGCCGCACGGCAATACGTCGTGACGTTGTCACGATCATTCCCTTGCCGAGCAGAGCCTCGCGACGCTTCTCCCAGTGCTCGACGATGTCACGGGCGATCAGATCGAGCCGATCCTCGGCCCCCACGACCGCCTCCAATCGTGCCCACTTTGACTTCGCCAAAGTGGCTGCCTTCTCGTCGACCTCGCTGGTGATCTCCTCCGCGAGCTCGTCAAGGGCATCCATGTCGATCTCCGATAGGGCAACCTTCACCAGCCGGGATTCGTAGAAGATCTTGACCGTGGCGCCATCCTCCACCGCGCGCGTCAAATCGTAAACGTCAATGTAATCGCCGAAGACCGACCTCGTGGACCTGTCCCCAGTCTCGATCGGCGTTCCGGTGAAACCCAGAAATGTGGCGCCAGGTAGTGCGTCACGCATGTGCTTGGCCATGCCAGACTTCAATGTGCCGTCGTGGACCAGCTTCTCGGAGAATCCGTATTGGGAACGATGGGCTTCGTCGGCCACAACGATTACGTTACGACGCTCGGTCAACACCGGATTGACATCATCGCCGGCTAACGGCGCGAACTTCTGAAGAGTCGTGAAGACGATTCCCCCGGAGGAGCGCTGCAGCAGAGTGCGCAGACCCGCCCGGGAACGGGCCTGCACCGGCCTTTCTGGCAGAATCTCAGCGGGGGCGAACACCTCGCCGAAGAGTTGATCATCAAGATCGTTACGGTCGGTCAGAAAGACGAGGGTAGGGTTCCCCATCCGCGGGTCGCGCATCACCTTGGCCGCGTACATGAGCATCTCGAGGCTCTTCCCTGAGCCCTGCGTGTGCCACACGACGCCACCACGTCGATCGCCACCATCACCTGCTGCGGCAACTGTGGACTCCACCGCCGCGTTAACGGCCCAGTACTGGTGGTACTTGGCGACCCGCTTGACCAATCCCGCCGAACTGCTTGAGCGCTCATCTGCGAACAGGATGAAGTTTCGCACCAGGTCCAAGAAGCGAACCGGATCGAAGACGCCCTTAAGCAAGACCTCCAGCGCGGGGCGGCTAGAGATGACATCACGGCCGTTTACTGTCTTCCATGGTGCATAGTGTTCGAAATTGCCGCTGAACGAGCTCATTGCTGCAGACGTCCCATCGGAAATCACGGTCACCGCATTGGGCGTGAAGACGGCTGGAATGTCACTCCGGTAGGTCTGAACCTGGTTCCATGCACTCCTCAGGGTCGCGTGTTCATCTGCAGGGCTCTTCAACTCGAAGAGGGCAAGCGGTAATCCGTTGACGAATACCAGAATGTCGGGTCGACGAACCTTGTGCTGCACAATGGAGAATTGGTTGACCGCCAGCCAGTCGTTGTTTCTTGGATCGTCGAAGTCGACGAGACGGACGTACGAAGTTCGCACCTGCCCATCCGAGCCACGATGCTCAACCGGCACACCAGAGACCAACAGTGTGTGGAGGCGAAAGTTCTCCAACATCTCTGACTGCGACTCGGCTCGCTGAAGCCTATTAATCGCCTCGTCGACAAGGTCGACATGCTCTGGGTTGATACGACGGCAAGCGGACCTGAGACGGTCAAGGAGATAGACCTCATCCCAGGACGAACGCTCTTGGAACCTGCCACCGGGTCCGATTTCTGGACCAAGGATGGTCGTAAATCCAAGTTCTGCGAACCACTCCATTGCCGCAGCCTCAACAACGGATTCCCTAATGGTGCTCATTTCGGAGGCCCGCCCAAAAGTGGAGAAGGGTGGATCAGGTCCCGAAGAGACGACTGCAGGGAACGCTCAATGTCAGGAGCGGCTCCGACCCGGGCCACTGCGCGAGACACTTCGCTCGCCACCTGCGCGGCAAAGGACGCCTTGTTGGCCCAGTCAAGTGGAAGGTTCGCTTCAATCCGGGTAAGCCGACCCTCGAGTTCCTTCATCAGCTTGCTACCCGCTCGTTCCCGAAGGGGCTCGATAGCGCCGCGCCAGTCGAAATCGTGGTGGCCTGCAGTGGCGGAGGACGAGGCTTTGCCCTGCAACAGACCGAGCATGCGAGCGCGCAGAGGGAACTCAGACGATTCGATTGCACTTCGCGCATAGTCGGACAAGTAGAGCCCGTCCATGTCCACGACTTCAGGCAGCTTAGCTCCGTCCAGGACGAAGGCGTCCCCAAACCGTGCCCCACGTAGGCTGAACCCTGACGAGGCATCCAGATCGTTGGCAGTCACCTCGAACGGGAAGACGGACTCCGCCAGGTCGACAGACCCGGTGGCGCCGGACATGTTTAGTCGCGGCCCACGCGTCAGCCGCTGCAGCGCCAGTAGCCCGAATGAGGCGTCCACCAGGGAAAGATCCACAGGCGCGTCCTCCAGCCCGAATGCCGCGCCCAGCTCCAAAAGCCCCACACGGACCTCCCCCTGGACGTCCAATGAGTCCAGCAAGACGTCACCACGGAAAGTCTCGAACGACAGGTTCAAAGATTCACCCGCGCGCAACCCCGTCGCGTTGAACTCACCGGCGAGCGCCTCACCAACAATGCTAACGGAGCCACGCACGGATCCATTGGACAGGTCAACCGCTCCCCACCCCGGCGCGTATTCGATCGTCAAATCCCCCTCGCATCGAAGGCCCGCGAGAAGTGGTGCCAAGGGGCTTGAGGTAGCTGGGATCGCGAGACTCCCGAAGATATGTGCTTCGCGAAGATCAAGCGTTGAGAACGGAAGCACTTCGTCCAGTTCTACGCCGTCGAGAGCTGTGCCGCTGAAGTCGCCAGAGCGTACATCCCATCGTGGTTCGCTCTTGGACAGTCGAAAGAACAGCCCCCTGGTGATCAGGCGGACCTCCTCTCGGACCCCTCTAGGAACCGCGCTGTCCTCGACACTGTTGCTCTCCCGAAGACCCCTCAGGTGCGAGACCAGGACATCAAGGCAACGCTGCGCGCCACCCGGCCATTCATCCCCGAGTGCGAGGATTAAGTGGGCTCCAGCGATTCGAGAGATTGCGTGGTCCGCGGCGAGCAGCGCAACAGACTGGGAAAACCGCTCGACTAGGGCATCCTCTTGTTCGCTTCGGTGCTTCTCGTCGGCACGTGCGTCCCCGTGGAGATCCAGTTTTCCCCGAGTCTCAGCTAGTAGGTGCGCACGAAGCCGAAGCACCGCGTATGCGGCTGTCAGCGCGCCTGCGATAAGCGTAGCTGCGACAACCACGGGACTCGCCCGACTGTCCGTGGCAGTCAGCCGGAAGTCGTGCGCCCCGAATGCAAAAAGGAGCAGTAAAGCATATGTCGAGACCAGCCCCAGCACCACAGCCAGAACCAAGGGAATCAACGGTGCTCGGAGGAGCCATGCATCGTCCGTCGTCGTGGCGCCACTGGTCGATGGCGGCCGTTGCACGGAGCGTGCGGCAAGCACGGTGACAACGACCAGAAGAACGCACAGTGCTCCGGAAACGACAGCGGTCCAGGCGGTGATCGGCAAGTTGATCAGCCAGCCTTCGGCCCGGCTCCGAGGAGGCGCCCATACAGGAGCTCTGGCAGGAGCATGTCGCGTAGGGCCTCTAGGGCTGAAGACTCCTGAGCCAGTTGAGCCGCCTTGCCATGCAGCGGGGAGATCGCGGTATCCAGCTCATCAATTGCCTCCGGTGCAGGTACAAGCAAGGGAAGTTCCTTGAAGGTTCCGCGGCTGATCTCCTGGAAGGTGCTGCCGTTTGCATTATCGAGGAACTCCGCCACGCGCGAACGCATCTCTTCGAACAAGAACCATCTATCAGCGTCTCGGCGAGGGCGAACTGCAATGAAGCCCTGGTTGGTGGCCGCGGGGAGTTGGTTCACGGCGAATGCCCCAATAGTGGCACGCGAAGTCATAAAGATGGTCCCCACGGGATGCAAGATTGCTGCGCAACTCCGCAGTCCGTCCGCCGTGATCTTGCGAGTTGTCGCCAACAAGTAGGGTGACGACAGCCGCGTAACGTCAGTCGGGGTTGCCCACGCGAGATCCCCATCCCAATACGACTGTTCAGTGGTCTTCGGTGTTGCCCCACCAAAGACATCAGCGAAGGAGCCAAAGGTCTCTGTACTCACGACATCGCTCCTTCCGCGCCACTCAGAAAAGCGTGCTGCAGCGAGATCGCTTATGACCCCGACTGCGCGCCGGTTCGACTCGATCTTGTCGTCGAGGGCACCTAGGGTTGCGGCGATCGAGCGTTGCTCTCCGATCGGTGGCAGACGGACGGGAACCTCTCGCAAGACTGCCGTGTTTAGGTTAGGCATTGTGGCGCCAACCGCGTGTTGACTGATCCAGTTCCGCGTTTCCGGAAGTGCGAGGGCGTACGAGAGGAACCGAGGATCGACACCATCGCCGCCAACTCTGACGAGGAGGCAGCCGGTCCCGCACAACCAACCGGCTTCGGCCTCGGTGACTAACGCGCACTTCTCAACGTCACCGCGGCGGCTATACACGATGTCGCCCTGCTGAAGCTTATGCCGGCTCAGCCGTTCAACGTGATCGTCTGAGACGCGCGCTATTCCTTCTGTTGAGATGCGGAGATCCCGTATGTTCGTGGGCATGACGACGGGAGTCCCCACGACGGAGTAGTCGCTGGCATGCAGTTGACTACCAAACGGGCCTGTCTGGATGGTGCCCCCCGACTCGAGTTCGAGGTCTCCGAGGGTCACACGCCGCCAACTCATCCCTGCAGGCTCCCTAGACGCCGGCGGACTTCGTCTTCGAGCTGGCGTCCTCGTTGGAATTCGGCATACAGCACCGTGGTAAGCCGATCAATCCTGTCGGCAAGTGGCTCGCTGTCGACCTCAGCTTCTTCCGCGCCAACATACCGACCCGGGGTTAGGACAAAGTCGTGCGCCTTAATCTCGGCCAGCGATGCGGACTTCGCGAATCCCGCGATGTCGTCGTATACGCCGTCGCGGCTCCGCCAAGAGTGAAACGTATCGGCGATCTGGGCGATGTCATCATCATCGAGGACGCGGAGGCGGCGGTTCTCCATGCGCCCCAGCTTGCGAGCGTCGATGAAGAGTACCTCGCCTTCGCGCTCACGGTGACCGTTTCCCGAACGTTCCCTAGACACGAGCCAGAGGCACACGGGAATGCCCGTATTAAAGAACAGCCTGTCGGGCATAGCAACAATGCAGTCGACGAGGTCGGCTTCTAGGATCCTTCGGCGTATGTCCCCCTCGCCACCAGACTTCGAAGACAGCGAGCCGTTGGCAAGAACGAAGCCAGCGGTGCCTCTCGGAGACAGGTGGTAGATGAAGTGCTGCACCCACGCGAAGTTCGCGTTACCCGGGGGAGGGGTCCCGTACTCCCACCGCGGGTCGTCCGCCAATTTGGGGTCCCACCAGTTGCTGACGTTGAAGGGCGGGTTCGCAAGGACGAAGTCGGCCCGCAAGTCTGGATGCAGGTCTTGCGTAAATGAGTCGGCCGAACGGTCCCCGAGGTCGGCCTCGATGCCCCGGAGCGCCAAGTTCATCTTGGCCAGACGCCAAGTGGTATCCGTGAACTCCTGGCCGTAGACAGAGATCCTATTTGTGTTACCGCCGTGGGCCTCCACGAACTTCGCTGACTCGACGAACATTCCACCCGATCCGCATGCAGGGTCGTACACCCTGCCTTCAAACGGTTCGAGCATCTCGACAAGGGTCTTGACTACGCTGCGAGGGGTGTAGAACGCTCCGGCGTCCTTGCCCGCCTCCTTGCCGGCGAACTGGCCGAGAAAATACTCGTACACCCTGCCCAAGACGTCGTCGGAGCCATGGTCGTCCGTTTCGGTAAATCCGATCGACCCTATAAGGTCGACGAGTTGACCGAGGCGACCCTTATCAAGGCCCTCCCTTCCGTAGTTTCGCGGGAGTACTCCACGAATGACCGGGTTCTCTTTCTCGATGAGGTCCATCGCAGTGTCTAGGTCGGAGCCGATCGATGCCAGCTTCGCGCGTGACTGAATCGTTGACCAGCGAGCGTCCACGGGGACCCAGAACACGTTGTGAGAGGCGTACTCGTCGCGGGCTTCAAGGAACTCCGCGATCCTCTCCGCCGGGATTCCATCTGCGGTGAGCTCTGCCGCCAAGTTGCGGCGCCGGGCTTCGAAGCGGTCGGAGATGTACTTCAAGAAAACCAGGCCAAGGACGATGTGCTTGTACTCACTTGGCTCTTGGTTCCCACGGAGGGCATCCGCTGCATCCCAGAGGCGACGCTCCAGAGACTTTGCCGGTGCTGCCTTCTTGGCGGCCCGCACCATGTGTAGCTCCTCTCGATCCGTACAGAGAGTCACACCCTAGCGGCGCGGGCCACCCTCTCAGTCGGACTCGAGCCACATAGGGTCTCGTCGGGATCATTCGCGCAGGATGACGGAGGGCGTGATCTAGCTTGGAGCTGATGGCGGCGAGGACACCGTCCCTCTTCAAGGGGTGGGGCCCAAGAGCGCGAGGAGTGAACCAAGCGCTCCGGGTCAAGGGATGCTCCGGACCAGACTGGCGGATCCGGTCAACGGCGAAGCGGTGCCCCAAGACAGACAACTTCGGCCTAGGACATGAGCATTGCAGCTTCCTACCTCTGCCGAATCGGCCTCTAGTGGATCAAGGCGGCGCTTCGCGCCGCAGCGGCGGGGGGCCGCGCTCCGGGCGCTTCGCGCCCTGCGCGCACCCCACCGGACTCGGGCACACCATCATCCGCCAGGACTCGCAGGCAGCGCGCTTTGCCAGGCGCCGATATCGGCGAGAAGTCCGAGTGGAACCGGTCTCCTCACGCGCCAGCAACGGAAGGGACTGACGTGCAACGCTCGCCAACCACCGAAAACAAGCCTCAGGTGAGCAATATCGCCCCCCTCGCGAGACGTCACAAGTAGCTGCGCCGACTCTTGAGCCTAGCTGTAGTTGCTCATGACGTTGGTGACACCGGTCTTGAGGCGTGAGCGCTAATACAGCGTGATTAGGCGCAACGTCCGGTCTGTCGGAAGGTACTCCATGGTGGCTTGCATGCGCACTCTGGCCCCGCGAGTTCCAGGAAATTCCAGCATCAGGTTGAACTTGCTTGTCTCCCCTTGATCATGCTCCTTGACCTCCAACTCGTAAATGTAGTTCTCACCAATTCGAGCTCGTATAAGGTCGGCCATCTCAGCCGAGCTGTTGCCTTCGAGCCCTGCAGCTCGGTAGCCACCGCCATGGGACGAGATGTAGTTCATTTTGTCCCTGTCAATCGCGACTTCGAGAGTGCTCAGATCCAAGGCGTCATCGGATATGACCGCCAACGCGTGCGATGTATCAGTCTCTCCCGGTACGACCCGGCGCTCGATCTTGTAGGACAAGAGAAGGTCAAAGTACATCGTGGGAATGCTAACGATGGAGAATCCATGCCGGTCTAGCGGCCATCCTGGAAGATTGGTGTTCTCGGCGCTATTGGCGTCATCCTCGTGAGTGCCGATGAAGGTCTTGTCCAACTTCAGATACCTCGTGCTCAATGTCGTGGATAGCCAGTCCTTAACAGGCGAGGAATATGTCGCCGGAATGTAGCCAACATATCCCTTCCAGGACTGTAGCCCGCGGTGCAGAGCTTGCGCGCGTCCACGGGTCAAGTTGTTGACATAGATAGCGAACAGTTCACTTGTGTGCCCAAATGCCCGCACCGGCCTGTGGAGTCGCAGTCCACTCTCAAGCAAGAGGAATCCGAGATCCTGATCCCTGATAAGAAGGTCTCCCGAGAGCAGTGCGCAGGAGAAGTCCTTCGCTGGCAAAAGCGCGAGCAATCGTTCATGAACTGCGGAACCGTAGTCGTATCCATCACTCTCTGACGAATCAAAAACGAAAGCGATCTCGTGTCGATCTCTTCTCGGTGTCAAGGCGCCTCGCAGTCGAGAATAGTCGACGCCCTTGTCGGCCAAAATGTTGACGGTCGCGGTGTGCGCAGCGCGTATCTCTCTACCCATTTGCGGGTAGCTCAAGTTGAGGTCCCTCTGCATTACGTCGAGCATGATGTTTCCGCGCGCCTCGACCGTCCATATCTTTCCCGTCACAGCTGGATGCTATCGACAGAAGCGGCATGTCGCGCATGGTCACCAATTATCTGGCGAAGTCCAGTCGGCAGCCGCTCCACGACGGATCGACGCCACCGTGCTTGGGTCCGTGGCCGACTTGAGGTCGGCGACCGTGGGCTCTATACATCTGGACTTGGGCGTCGCGCGAGATTCACCTAGCGACTGATCGGCAAAAGGTGCCACACGAGCTGGGCGGAGGATCCTTGGTCACCAGCCCGCCAAATGGGCACCGCTCGCCCACGGAGAAGTCTGATTCGTACCGAGCCCCCGCCCCCAGCGCTGTCCCGGGCACGCCCGCGTGCTCAGCGAATCCCAGTGGTGGCGAGACGAGCTGGCCCCCCGCTCCCCATCATCCGGGCGCGGCGGAGCGCGTCAAGCGCGCCACCGGCGTCGCTACGCGATGGCCTTCGGCCACCCTTGACCCAACCCACCGCGCCCTATAGATGCTCCGCTACGAGGACCAGCCCACGACTGGCCCCATCAGCCCGGCGCCAAGGACAGGTCAGACTTGCATTGGGTCAGGAGACCCCGTCGATGCCAGCTCTCGTGCCAGTTGAGCCATTCGATCAAGGAGCGAGGCCACGGAGCCGCCCAGATCGACAGCGTGCTGGACGATCGTGATTTCCGTGTGGCGCCCCGCGATATCCCTAGCGCTGCCGCCCTCAGCGTAGACAAGGTGGCCTTGGGGGAGCTCCAGCGGCGTGCAATATGCAAGCATCTGATACAGGTCAGCGTAGGGGTATCCCGCCGGGCCCTCGGCCTTGTATTTCGCGTCGACGACGCCTTTTGGATGCCCGCTCGCCCCATAATGAACGAGGTCTGGCCTGAGGCGGACTCTCCGTGCCATGTCCAATTGGTGCCTTGTGTCCTGTGCGACGCACTGGCCCCCGAACGCAGCCAGAGCCTCGGTAAGTGCCACGGTGACGAAGTCTTCGAAAACCGCGTTCATGTTGACAAGAAAGCCAGTCGCTCGCACGCCCGCATCCAGCACGTCGACCGAGCGGCCGTGGAGCGCCATCCGCGCGAGCGCGAGCGCAGGCTGGTACCGCGCGTTGAGCCGCGTCGTGGGGGTGGCGGGTAGCGGCAAACCCGGCACGACCCGTCCGGCATCAGACAGGCGACTCAGCAGATGCCGGAGCCGCCGCGAGATCGACGACGGCAGACGAGGCACACGCAGCAGCCGCTCCGTCGCCGCGCGAAGTACTCGGTTCTCGGCGATGTCAACGTAGTACTCGTCGTACCGAAGCTCCAGCGGAAGGGCCAACCCACTGCGGCGCCGCAACTGGTCAGACTCTCGTAGCCGGCCGCGCATCACTAGCTGCGAGGCGTCCCCGATCGAGCCGCACATGCTCATCACGGTCGACACGCCAGACTGCCACGGCGGATGATGAATCCCATCGGAGTCGGGCCCGCGTCTGGACGCCTGCGCCCCAACTGCGACGGAATCAGGGCAACGCTGCGCTGTGCGCTCGTTTCGGGTAAGTGCCAAAGCGCCTATCTCGTCGCGAACTGCTGCAGGTGCGTCATGAGGTCGCAATGCAACAGCTCGCACCTAGAGCAGCGCATCTGTCGAGGGATGCCCCGGCTCGATCATGAAGCGGGCAGGCGCGGAATCTGCTGGTCAGGAGAGTCGATGCGGCGGATCGACTGAATGAAGCGGTTGGACCCATCATCGATGACCCAGAAGGTCCAGCCGTTCCGGTTCGGGTCTACATCAGGCTTGTAGTGACCGACGACCATTCGCGCCGCCTGGCTCGGGCTTCCGGCGCGTTGATCGGCCATGGGGCCGGACGTTATCTCTACCCTGCCCGTCAGTGGAAAGAACCGCGCCTTCGTCCGCACACCCGCGTAGTCGTTGTAGATCGGCACCCATTCATTGGGCTCGCCAATTTCCTCTAGTTGCGCCGGCACCTGCACGGGTGCGGGGTCGGCCAGCGCAGCCGCAGGATTGGCCAGCGACTTCGCGACGAGGCGAGCAACAACCTGGCCCGGCGGGATGTCGGTCAGTCGTGCCGCCAGTTGGATGGCGTTGAAGGTGTCTTCGTCTAGGTCGACGGTGTACATATAGGGCTCCTGGTTCCGAATCGTCCAGCATCCCCAGCCTAAACCCAACAAAGCAGCAAAGCAAGGAATCGAAGGAAACCAAGCAGTCAAAGGACACCACCTCCGATGCACACCGAGGCGCTTTAAGCCGGCTGTGGTGCTCCTGGCCGGGAGCCGACTTCCGCCCGGTGTGGTCACGGCCACGCGGGCGGCGACAGGTGCGTCACACCGCCGCCTATCGCGCGATGTCCACGCGCATTCGTCCCGGCCCGAGTCATATCAGCGACTCGCCTGATCGAGTCGATACCTGCCGGCGTCGACTCGAACCAGATCCCTGTAAGTGACTGCGTGATGGTCGGGAGCGTTCGTGCACATACGCGACGTGACATGAGTTCGAATGGTCGACGGCAGGTATCGCGATCCTGAGCGCTCGAGGTACTCGACCACCTCATCAACGGTGAAGGCTCCGTCGACAGACCGAGCCGACAACTCTTTGGCTGCCGCGAGTACCTCATCCCGAGCCGTCACGACTTCAGGGTATGGCCGTTGAGCTAGCGACGACCGTGGCCGCGGCCCATCTGGCGACCCATACCGCCGCTTGCAGGGCGGCGTGGATCCGCCGCTCGTCTGCGCTCACTCGGCGCTCAGGACGCTTGGGCAGCCTGATCCCACTTGATCGCCGACAGACCTGCATCGACTAGCGCCTTGTTCGCCCGGGAGAACGCGCCCGACCCGACGAGGGGATCGTGAGCGCTCGCGCGCGCTGCCGGGTGCGCGGCGCGAATGACCTTGTGCCTCTCGTTCGAGATCAGTCTCGCCTTCTTCTGTGCTTGGCCGCCCCAGAGGAGGAACACGACGCGATCCGACTTCTTGTTGATGGCCCTGATGACAGCGTCGGTAAAGTCCTCCCAACCTCGGGCGTGGTGAGAGTTGGGAGCGCCAGCACGCACGGTGAGCGCCGCGTTGAGGAGGAGAACCCCTTGACGTGCCCAGCCTTCGAGGTTTCCATCATCGGGTGGAGCAACCTCGGGGTCCCGCTCGAGTTCCTTGAAGATCTTGCGCAGCGATGGCGGGGGCTTTCCTTGGGCGACCGAGAATGCAAGGCCGTGCGCCTGACCCTCCCTGTGGTACGGGTCCTGACCCAGGATGACAACGCGCACCTTGGCGTAGGGGGTCAGTTCGAACGCGCGGAAGACGCTCTCCGTCGGCGGATACACCTTGCCTGCTTTGCGCTCCTGATCGACGAACTCGGTGAGTTCTGACCAGCTACGCGAGCGCACGGCGTCACCCAGGACGACATCCCAGTCGTTGGGGAGCATCCAGTCCTCCTCATCGTCAAACCAGCTACGTCATCCAAGCCATCATCTCGGGCTGCCGGAGCGAGTAGGCAAGAACCTCAACTTCGCCGACGGCGGCGACCGACCGATCTCTCCATGCCCACTTCAACCGCGGCCCCCGAACGGGTCCTCAACCGGTGGCGACTCCCTCCGCCCCCCGGCCTCCTCAGTCAGGGCATCCGAGCCTGGTTGTCGGGGTCCAAGCAGCACCAGGCAAACACCCCCGCATCCGCCCTCGGGCAGACCGAGGTCATACGCCTTGCACGGCGTCTTTCCGCCGCGTTTCGGTCGATACTCCACAGCGCCGATCCCCCCTCGCTCGCCCAGTCCGGCGTCGTCGTGACGGCCGTCCCTGGTGACTGAGCCGCTACACCCACGGCCTGTCGGTGTTGTCGCGCAGGCGCTTCATCGCCGCGAGCTCTTGTTTGCCGCATCGCTGGCAGACGAGCATCTCCTTGTCGCCCGGCTTCACCCGGAACATGTGGCCCATGAACCAGCAAGGGAAGTTCCTGAGTCTCATCCTCCGAGTCTCCTCGCACAGCGCTCGCCACACAGGTCTTTCCGCATGGTCGGTGCGCGTGCTCAGGGTGCGTCAAACCGCCGCGTGTGTTCCGGGTTTGAAATCCAACCCGCGAAGTCTGATGGACCCGCACACTGACCCACCGAGGCCCGCCCCGAACGCCTCGGTCCAGTGCGTAGCGACAGGGTCTGACCGACGTTGAACACCACGGAGCCGGGAGCTGCACCCTTATAAAGGTAGACCGCTCGCGATGGCCGACGGCCATCTGGACCGCGTCCTTGATGGCGACGTGGTGGTCCTCTTGAGATGGTCTGTCGTCGCTGACCTGAACTTCAGTCGACGGGGCGATGGTCGGCGATCAAGCTGACGGTTGGCTAGCGTCCTTGTAACGACAGAGGCGTCTGACTGACGGTCACCCGCTCGCGCTCAGGGTTTCCAAGTGGCTACTCCGAGGACTGAGTCAGCCATCCCGAAGTACAGGAAATAGGTGCCGCGGAACTCAACGAGACCCTCGCTGAAGACGACGTTGTTGACCTGACCGTTCTGCTCGTCGCCCGTCGACGGCGCGATGAAGGGGCGTTCAAGCCGGGCGAGCGCGACCTTCGGGTTCGCAGGATCGATGAGCATCTGGCCACTCGAATACGAGTTCTTCGGGAAGCCACCTGCCCCGGTTGTCTGGCCGTTGTACACGAGCAGGATCTTGCCGTCTCGGGTGAGGATGGGCGGCGGGCCCGGCTCCAGCCGCTGGTCCTCGAAATCGAATACTGGCCGAGCGACCACGCCGTCGTCCTGAGTGGACACGTCATACGTCGCGACATCGGTCCACCGCGTGCCGTCTGTGGAGGTCTGTACGCGATAGACAAGAGCCGTGGCTGCCTCCCAGTAGACAGCTACCCGGTCCACCGTTGTGGTCTCTCCGAGGTCTACCGACAGCCAGGAGTCCGCCCGACCGCGGTCGCCTGCGGACACCGCCCAGCGCGTCGAGTAGTCACCGTCGACGGCATTCGTGGCCGGCAAGCTCTGCGAGGACGCGGTCGCCGCCTCTCCTCGTGCAAGGTTGGCACCCGACGCTCCGTTACGGACCTCCATCTCGTAGACGGAGTAGCCGTATGCCGTCAACGGAGTGACGCCCAACAGGCGGACGTATCGTGCGGTGGTCGGGCTGAACGTGACGTCGTCGACTCGAGCCACGGGGCCAGGCGGAGTCGGGCCGGTGTCTGCGATCTCCCAGGCGATGAGGTCTCTGGAGCGCGCCCAGTAGATCCAGGACTCGCCGAAGTACATCCAGTACCAGCCGTCGATGGGTGTTGCGAGAATGGCGCCCGACTTGCTCCATGGAGCACGGGAAAGGTGGCCGAAGTCGCGGAAGTCTGGAAACAGCGGGCCATGCTTGGTCCAGTTGACGAGGTCCTTGGACGTGGCCAGGCAGAGCAGCGCGTGTTTACCGTCGTAGCCGGTGTAGGTCAGGTAGTACGTGTCGCCGACGTGGACCACGCGTGGGTCCTCGCAGCCGCCGGGAGTCTCATACGGCTCGGTGGGAACGAGCACCGGCTCGGGACGCCGTTCGAAGTTGTAGCCGTCGCGGCTCCAGGCGAGGCCGATACTCGAGACCTTGGCCGCGTTCTGCGCGCGGTAGAGCATGGCGACGCGGCCGCCGACGACCGTGGCGCACGGGTTGTAGAGGAACGCCGATTCCCAGTCGTGCGTGGGGTCGGGGCGGAGGATGGGATTCCTCGAATACTTCTCGAATGGACCTATTGGAAAGCTCACGTCCGTCTGGGGCCACTGACCTGGGGTACGCCCCGACGAACGGCTGTCACCAGACGTCGCTGCAAGGGCATCTGGCGCAGCCAAAACGGCCGGTGCAGTGGCGGCTGCCGCTGCGGCTCCCGCGAGGAAACGGCGTCTGTCCACCTTGGATCCACGCGTCTGGTCTTCCTCGTTAGGCACGAGCTCGTTCCTTCTGGTTGCAGGAAGCCCCCTCCGAAAACCCATACAGCGAGAGGCGGTTCGGGACGGCCTTCGTGAAACTTGGTCACATAAGCGACGTGATTGGGTGACCTGCGCGACTCTGCTTGAGACACCAAGAGCCGTCAATGAGCGCCCAAGAACCTGTCTCAGTAGGACAAGGACTCAGACAAGATGGAAACTTGTGCGCTCAAGTCCGGATCACCGTCGTACACCACCGATCCGGACTTGACCGGTCGGCGGCGCCTTCACCGCAATGAGCGCGTTGGGACCTGCGTCGAACCGCCGCGAGTCACCGCACGTCGCGGGCCGGCAAACGGCCTTGCCCAGAAGTGCTCGATGCCCGTTGACGTTGTGCCGGTAGCTCAGTCGTAGTACCCGGGTCGGGCTACCAAGACTGACTCGAAGTGCCGGCCTTCGTCATCCTCCGCACTCTCTGGCACCGCTGGTCGCCAGAGAGCCAAGAGCAGACCTGCGGCTGTGACCGAGCGGCCACCGTCAGTGACCTCGACTGGGGTCTTCCGGCGCAACTGCTCGACCACGTCCTCCGCAGGCGTGCCGAAGACGTCGATATCGTCGAAGGCGACGATCTCGCCGTTGTCGGCCCGACCTAGCTCGACCGCGTTCACGACATCGGCTTCGTCGAAGTAGACGAAGACAGACAACCCCGATGAGTGCCGCACGGACAAGGATGGATTGACCTCGTCAGTGCGACGAAAGGGCTGAGGGTCGCCGTAGGCAGCGCACTGCCGGGTCGCCTCCGCACGTGTTGCCCCGATAAGGACCCCAGCCGCTCCCGTCGGCGGCTCCAGCACAATGCCCATGTGTGAGTACACCATCCAGGTCGCCCGAACCGGCACCTGTGGGTGTGTCGGTCTCATCCTCAAGCCGATGAGCGGACGTGGACGTGGACGTGCAGATATGACTCGCGGTGGGCGGTTCGCCACCCGCGAATGCGAACTTTCTCGCGGTGGATCTCCGGACCCGCGCTGGCTAAGGTCCGAGGCATGGTTTCGGTGGCCGCTCAGATGCTTGGAGCATCTTGGCAAGCCTCGGGTTTGCGGCTCGACCAGCGTTGCGGAGGGCTTACCGACACCGAGTACCTCTGGTGCCCAGCGGCGGACGCCTGGACCATCAGACCGGACCCCGACCGGCCTGGTCGCTGGACGTACGAGTACGACTTCGCCCCGCCTCCTCCAGCGCCAATCACCAGCATCTCGTGGCGGATCGTCCACCTCATCGCCGACAACGAGATCTATTGGGAGTACGCCTTCGGCCCGGGCAAGCGCACCTTCCCGGACCTGGAGGTGCCGCACACGGCACGGCGGGCGCTGGATCTTTGGCGGGCCAGTCGCAAGCCCGTGACGAAGTGGCTCCAGACCGCAACTGACCAGGACCTCCAAGAGCCGCGGCCCAGCCATCTTGGCGCAGAGAAGACGGCAGGAGAGGTCGTACGCATCCTGCTCGACGAGCAAACACATCACGGTGCCGAAATCGCACTCCTGCGCGACCTGTACCTCCGGCGAGAAGAAAGCGCTGGCGTCTCATAGCGGTCCCCTTCCGCCCGGTCATACCGAGAACACACAGTGATGTTCTGAAGCCCAGCCCCTTCGAGCGACGTACGACATACCCCCGCGTTCACCCGGTGTGGCGCGATGGCATCGCGACGGTGGCCGCGTCGTAGTTGTCTGCGGGCGTCACTACGCTCGGATCCGCGGACAGGGGCGCTCGTACCTGTAGGTGACAACAATGGAGCCGCGGATCCAACAAGCCTGAGGAGAACTGTGCTGGCGACATTCCCGGGACGCTGCGCGAGCTGCAACGGACCGATTCGAGCGGGCGACGAGATCCTCAGCGCCGCCGGCAACACCTCCTCGTGGTTGCATGCGGATTGCCGGACCGAGCTGCTTCTCCCGGGCTTCAAGGCGCCTCAGCCTTTTGCGTCCGCGTCTTCGCGCGGCAAGACCGCGGGCAAGGCTCGCGCGCCGAAGGAGCCGATGGCCGCTCCCGAGGGTGCGACCTTCGTGTACACCGACGGCGCCTGCTCGGGAAACCCTGGCCCCGGCGGCTGGGCATGGGCGATCGACCGCGATCGCTTCGCGTCAGGCTCCGAACGACCGAGCACGAATCAGCGGATGGAGATCCGCGCCGCCCTCGAGGCTGTCACCACGCTCCACGGGCCGCTGGTCGTGGTGAGTGACTCGACCTACGTGGTGAACTGCTTCCGCGACCAGTGGTGGGACGGGTGGCTCACGCGAGGTTGGACCACGTCGGCGAAGAAGCCAGTCGCGAACCGTGACCTGTGGGAGCCGCTAGTACTCGCGGTCCTGGAACGCGGCGACGTCGCCTTCCAATGGGTCAAGGGTCACTCCGGTCACGAGATGAACGACCTCGTCGACGAGCTGGCCGTGGCGGCCAGCCTCAGTCGGGACTAGGAAGCGTCCCCTTGTGCCGTTGAGCAGAGTGCGGACACAGGTCGGCGCCTCGGGCGGGAGGCTGGCGACAGGTCTAGCGTCGATCGGATCCCCAACCACCTAGACCGTGCATGCGGCGGGCAGGGCCTGGGGCACAACCCGGTCGCCGCGAGAGGTGACCTCATGTCCAGCACCACCATCCTTCTCCCGTTCCAGCCGGCGACGATGTCCAAGGCCCAACTCGCTGCGGTGTCGTTCCTAGCGCGCTATGCCGGGCACAACCCCTTCAGCGCGTGGCAACTGCCTTGATGAGGAGGCAGTCCCACCACGCCCGGGCGAGGCTAGGCTCGAACCATGAGCCCCACAGACAGCGGCCCCGGTCCCCAGGCGTTCAACCTAGAGCGGGAGACGCTCGAGAACCCGAACTACCGCACCGTGGTCTGGAGCGGCAAGTACCTACAGGTGACGCTCATGTCGATCCCAGTGAACGGCGACATCGGACTGGAGAAGCACCCTGACACCGACCAGTTCATCAGGCTCGACCGCGGCCGCGGCCGAGCTCAGATGGGGCCCAGCAAGGACGAGCTGACCTTCGACCAAGAGGTGACCGACGGCTGGTGCGTCATCGTTCCGGCCGGCAGCTGGCACAACGTGACCAACATCGGCGACGAGCCGATGCAGCTGTACACCGTCTATGCGCCGCAACACCACAAGCCGGGCAAGGTGCATCAGACCAAGGCGATCGCCGACGCCGACACCGACGACGAACCCGCAGAGTGGTCGGTGCAACCAGCCTCAGCCATGGACCAACGCGCCTAGCCTGAGCCCTGACCGACATCTCCGCTGCGACGAGAGTCCTTCCGCCGCGTGCCGACCTCCTGACGTCGGCAATCGACAGTCATTACTCAAGGCGCCGTGTCACGCCTACCGGGCGCCAGAAGGCGCATCACCGTGTGGCACCGTCTACAGATGACCACGTCGCCAGTCCTGCGTAGCGTCGATGCGATCACGGTCCCTGTACCTGGACTGGACGAGGGACTCGCGTTCTATCGCGACCGGCTCGGACACCAGGTGGTGTGGCGAAACGACGCAGTCGGGCAGGCAGGTCTGGCTCTTCCTGACAGCCGAGTCGAGTTGGTGTTGAGCACGCGACAGCGGATGGAACCCAACTGGCTGGTCGAGAGCATTGACACGGCCGTACATGATCTCGTGGAAGCCGGCGCCAGTGTTGCAGCGGAACCCGCGACGATCCCTGTCGGCAGAGTGGCGGTCGTCATTGACCCCTTTGGCAATCCGCTCGTCCTCGTCGAGCTCACCCGCGGGTACGGGACCGCGACAGATAGAGGTGCCGACGCGGAATGACATGCGGTTCGCCCTCCTGGAGCGTGAACGCGTCTCTCCATCGCGTGGGGGCCAGGCCGGTGCGTTGCCGAGGCGTTGACGGGTTCTCCGTGGTGCGTCTGATGGCGCGGGCAGCGAGGTGCGGCCGCGGCCCCGGGCGGGCAGACGACGCAGCACCAGGCAGGACCCACTCGCGACGCTCAGCGGCTGGCGCGAGCCAACGGGGTGCCGTCCAAGGCGTAGCGGAAGGCCACCAGCGAGTCGAAGACCTGTAGAACGCCGGCTTCCTGCAGCTCACCGACGGAGAAGCCGCCGGTGCGGACCCCGAGGGTCGGGATGTTGAGCTTGGCCGCGGCCTGGGCGTCGTAGATCGAGTCGCCCACCATGATGGCGCTGGCGCCGTCGACCTTGGCGATCGCGGCTGCCACGATGTCCGGCTCGGGCTTGCTCTTCTCGACATCGTCCGAGGTCGTCCAGGCATCGGCGAGGGACTTGCCGTCGATGAGGTCGAGGAAGGCCTCGACGTGCTGGGACTTGCCCGAGCTGGCCAGAACCAGCCGGAAGCCGCGCTCCTTGACCTCGGCCAACAGCTCGTGCGCACCTTCGAAGGGCTGGATCTCGCCGATCAGCTCGTCGAACTCCTCCGCCCACGCCTCGCGCAGGTCGTCCCCGTGCGCGTCCTCGGCCTCCCGACCGGCGACGGCCGAGACGAACTGGTCCCCACCCATCCCGATGCCGCGGTGGATGCGCCACATCGGGCGGGTGATGTCATAGCGGCGCAGGGCGCGGAACCACGCCAGGGCATGCTGGTAGTTGGTGTCCACGAGAGTGCCGTCGACATCGAAGATCGCCGTATCCGCCATGGCTCCTTCATACCCCGCGGGGCAGCCGTCACCAGCCCCGCGACCCGACCGGAAGCTGTCAGCTCAGGGCCGCCGACCTACTTCATCGCGGGACGGATTGCGTGCGCGGAGCGGTGGCGTCGACGATGACGGCGAGCTGCCCAGCGGGCTGCTTCGCTGACAGCCGCCGCCGCGGCAACGGCCAGCGTCAGAGCCGTCAGGGCGAGGTCTCCCTTGTGATGATCCCGCAGTCGCATAACCCCAACATGCCCTCCGTCGCGTGCTGCAAACGCCGTCACGTGGGCCGGATGAGCCTGACCTGTCTGCCGCCACCCCGTTTGAAAAGCGATGTTGCCTGAGACTCGGCAGGTTGCACTCTTCGGCGCGGCCCTGCGCACCGTGCAAAGCCGGCCCCCACCCCTGATGTCCAGGCGTGGGGGCCGCTCGTACTGAACGTCGGCGCTAGCGGCTAACGACCGCCCATGCGCGCCCGCTCACCGCGGCCAGACCGTCTCGTCGAGGTCGGGCAGGGTGCCCTTCGCCAAGTCGTCAGTGTCCTTGGCGGTCAGGCGCCCGGGAGCGAAGCTGCTCATCGGCCCAGAGACCGGCAGGTTCAGCCGCGTGGAGCGCAGGTCGACGGCATACGTCCCTGAGCTGGTGTCGACGGCGATGACGCCATTGCTCGCCCCGCTGACGACGAGTCCAAGCTGGTGTCCGGCCGGGACGACGACGTCGTTCGCGGCCAGCTCGACGGTGACCTGGTGCGGGCCGGCCCCGTCGAGGCGGACCCAACCGCGAGCGAGCACCTGCAGCTGGGTGGTCTGCAGGCGACGCGTGACGTCCTTGTAGCAGGCGTCGTCCGTGGCGATGGACTCTCCCCAGCACGTCTCCGTGGCCAGGGTCAGGGCACCGTCACCGGTGGCGCTGACCCGGTCCATCGCGCCGTAGTCGACGAGCATGACCGACACCTGCCCGACCGGAGCCGAGAGGGTCACCGTGAGGTCGACCGTCGGCGTGCCCGAGATCCGGACGTCCCCCGTCACCGCTCCGGTGAGGAACTGCACGCGGTTCGGGTTGGCGGCCAGCGAGACTGCGTTCGTCTCGGACAGGCGGGAGTTGTTGACGTAGGAGGCCGTGCCCGAGCCCTGCTTGCCGAGGGCCATCGTGCCGTCCTCGCGCGGGTTGAGCGACATCGTGCGTGCGGACTGGATGGGCCACGTCTTCGAGGTCTCCCACTGGTTCGGAGCGGTCTCGACCCGGACGGCCGGCTCGTGGTCGACCCCGTTGTCGATCCCCATGAGCTCGTGGTCGAACCACCGGTTCAGGGTGGTGACCCACTCCTGCCGGTCGTGGTCGAACGGGTCGACGTGCCCGAGGCGGCTGAGCCACATCTTGCGCTCGACGCCGCTCTGCCCCAACGCTTCCCACCACTTGGAGGCGTTCATCGTCTTGACGTTGTTGTCCTGGAGCCCGTGGACGATGAAGACGCTCGCCTTGACGTTGGACGCGTCGTAGAAGGTGCCGTCGCGGTAGTCGCGCTCGGCCCAGAAGTCCGTGTAGGCGCCGGTGGCGTCGCCGTCGTTGGCGTCCATGTACGCCAGCCGTGCCGAGCAGTCCGTCGCGATGGTGCGGCGCTGCGCGATGGTGCGCGAGAGGCTGCTCGCGTAGTGGCGCGACTTCACGGCTCCCTGCCAGCGGTTGTAGTCGTACCACGAGCTGATGGCGCTGATCGGCACGATCGTCTTGAGCCCGTCCACGCCGGTGGCGGCGACGCCATTGGCCAGCGTGCCGTCGTAGGACTTGCCGATCATCCCTGTGCTGCCGTTGCTCCAGGTCGCCTGGACGAGTGCGCCGCTCGAGTCGTGGGCGCTGCCCTTCCCGTTGAGCCACTCGACGACCGCCTTGGCGGACTCGACGTCGGAGCGGCCACCCTCGTCGGTGCACCCGGTCGAGCGGGCCGTTCCGGCCATGTCGACGGCGACGAAGGCGTAGCCGCGGGGGACGAAGTAGTTGTCGTAGTAGAGCGGGAACTTCGTCGGGCTGCCGTCAGCCGCATACTCCTTGAACTCGCCGTCGTTGCCGCGGCCGAGGCTCAGGTAGTAGGGGCTGGCGTCCATGATGACCGGCGCCCGCGCGGTGCCGTCGAGCTCGCGCGGCCGGATGATGTCGGTGGCGATGCGCTCTGCCTGGCCGTCCCCGTCCAGGTCGGGCGTGTCGACCCAGACGGTCTCGCGGATGGCCGTCGCGTAGTCGTACCTCGGCGAGGTCATCCCGTCGACCAGAGTGACGGGCGGGGTATCGGTGACGCTGGTCGATGCGGCGTTGGCCTCCCCGACAGTCCCCATGGCCAACGGTGCGGCCACGGCGAGCGAGCTGGCGAGGGCAAGGATCCTGGCTCTCATGCGAGTCCTTCCTGCCCCCGGAACCGGCGACGTCCCTTGAGGGTGAGGGGCTTTCTCAAAGTAGCGACGAAATGCCCGGAAATGGCGGCACGACGAGCCCGAATGCTTCGCTGTCCACTCTTCTGTCCGAATGTCACCGACAGGCCGCGGACGCCCACGCCCCCGTGACAGCGCCGACCAACGGCGCTGTCACGGGGGCGTCCTGGTCACTTGGTGATGAGCACCGAGCCGCTCAGCGCGGGCACGGTCAGGGTCAGCTTGCCCTTGACCGGCTGCACCGCACGGCCCGTCATGGCATCGGTGTACGGCTTGTCGCCGTAGCCGACGGGCAGCTCGACGGTGACCTCGCGAGGCGACGTCGAGTTGTTGAAGGCCGTGACGGCGCGCACGCCCTGGTACTTCCTCGTCAGGACGATGATGTTGTCGTCCAGCTGCACCGGTGCATCGATGGAGCCGCGCTTGAGCACCTCGTTCTGGTTGCGCAGGCCGATCATCTTCTGGAAGTCGGCGAGCATCGCGGTGTCCGGCGTTCCGCCCTTGTCGGCCCAGGGGTAGGTGGCTCGGTTCAGCGGGTCCGCTCCACCGGTGACGCCGACCTCGTCGCCGTAGTAGACCGCAGGCGCTCCGGGGAAGGTCATCTGGAACAGCACGGCCAGCCGGAAACGCGCCTTGGCCTGGTCGACCTGCGCCGCAGTCCCCGTGCCCGTGTCACCGAGCTCGTACAGCGTCCGGGCCACGTCGTGGGTCGACAGCAGGTTCATCAGGGCGTAGAACGCCTGCGGGGGGTAGGCCTCGCGGATCAGCTCGATGCTCTGGTAGGCCTGCTTGGCGTTGCGGCCGCTGGCGTAGTCGATGACCGCGTTGCGGAAGATGTAGTTCATCGTGGTGTCGAACTCGTCTCCGAGGAAGTACTTGGAGGAGTCGAACCACGTCTCCGCCACGGTCAGCGCGTCGGGCCGGTGCGCCTTGATGGCCGCACGCCACTCCCGCCAGAACTGGTCGCTCACCCAGGGGGCGACGTCCATGCGCCATCCGGCGGTCCCGTGGTCCAGCCAGGTGTTCATCACCGAGTCGGGCTTACGGAAGGCGAAGTCCTTGAAGCCCTCCGACTCCGTCAGCTCCGGCAGTGAGGGGCCGCCCCAGCCGGAGTACTGGCTGTCCGGGTTGGTCCTGTCGGGGAAGAAGGTGTACCAGTCGGCATACGGCGAGTCGGGCTGGATCTTCGAGTTCTCGAACGCTCCGGTGCCCGGGAAGTTGGCGTAGCGGTCGAAGTAGACCGAGTCGCTACCCGTGTGGTTCAGCGAGGTGTCGAGGATGACGCGCATCCCGCGGGCCTTCGCCTCCTTGGTCAGCCGGCTGACGTCGTCGTTCGTGCCGAAGCTGTCGTCGACCTTGAGGTAGTCGGCGGTGTCGTACTTGTGGTTGCTGCCCGCCTCGAAGATCGGGTTGATGTAGAGCGTGTTGACCCCGAGCTTCTTCAGGTAGTCGAGCTTCTCGATGATGCCGGCGAGGTCGCCGCCGAAGAAGTCGTTGTTGTACGTGTTGTCGTCGGTGGTGGACCCGTCGGCGTTGCCGGGGACATAGGGCTTGTCCAGCCAGTTGGTGTGGAACTCGATCGGGCCATCGAGATAGGTGGCGCGGCCCGGTTGCGGGTCGTTCGCGGTGTCCCCGTTACGGAAGCGCTCCGGGAAGATGTAGTAGTAGACGGCGTCCTGGGCCCAGTCCGGCACCGTGAAGCCCGGGTCGTAGACCGTCTGCCGGTAGCGGCGCACCTGCTTGGGATCCGACGGTGCGAAGGCGATCTGGCCGACTCCGAAGGAGCCGCGCTCGGTCGTCCAGTAGATCGAGTCGTCGTTGTTCTCGTAGACGTACTGCTGGCCGCCGATCGAGAGCTCGAAGTGGTAGCCGTACACGCTCTTGGCGGCGAAGCGGTACGAGGCGCTCCACTGCTCGAGGTCGCCGTCCTTGGTACGCGTCATGGGCACCGTGACCGGGTCGAGGTACTCGATGACCTCCTGGTTGCCCTCCAGGCGGCGGGTCTCCACCACCAGCGCGGCCGAGGTCACCCCCGGGGGAGCCGTCAGGGAGAAGTGGGCCTTCTGCCCCGTCGTCATCGCGCCGTACGGCGTCTTGAAGGCGCTGTCGCGGGAGTCGTACTTCACCTGTCGGGCCACGGAGTCGGTGACCTGGGCGGGCAAGCCGGGGTTGACCCACGTCTTCTGCGTGATCGTCAGGGTCGGGTGCTGGTCGGCGCCCTCGAAGCTCACCCGCAGCGTGTGCTCGCCGGTGAAGTCGAAGCGCAGCTTGGCGATGGCTCCGTCGGCCTCCGAGGCCAGAGGGAACGGCTGGTTCGGTGTCACGACGTCGTTGCCGGAGGCGGGCGCGCCCAGACGCGTCGTGGCCGGACCGATGGGGTCGAGGATCGTGAACTCGTGCGTGCCCTGGAGGTCGACGTTCAGGTAGTAGCCGTCACAGCTGTACTGGAAGAAGTCGGCGGGGCGCGGGGTGTATCCGTTGAAGTCGCCGCTGAGCGCGAGCAGAGCGGGATCCAGCGGGTTCTGCGCGCACGAGCTGATGGTCAGCGTCGGTGTCGTCTTCGACGCGGAGACGTCCAGCACCAGCTTGTGCACTCCGGCAAACGTGTAGGTCAGGTTGGAGCCTCGCAGCGCCAACTTCAGCGGGACCCCGGGCTGCGGGCGACCGCCGGCCGCGCCCCCACCGAAGTCGGCGTCGGCGGACCAGCCGGCGTCGGCGACCTTGAAGTCACTGCTGCCGTTGAGGTTGACCGTCAGCTCGAACCGGTTGCAGTTGTAGGCGAACTGGTAGTCAGGGCTGGCTGACCAGCCGTTGAACCCACCCTTGAGGTAGAGCGGACGATTCCCGAACGGGTTGTCGATACACGGCGCTTCGGCAGCCGCCGCGGACGGGGTTGCCGCACCCGAGAACATCGTGGCAGAGCTGAACACCAACGCGAAGAGGGCGGTGACCGCCGCCAGCAACGCTCGTTTGGACCTGCGCATACATAGCCTCCCTGCTAAGAGCGCCGCCGGCACGGGATGTGCACTGCGTAGACCCCCGACCTCTGAACCGTCGGCGAACGGAGTTACGCAAGCGCTTACGCGACACGAGCATGGCGAAGCATGTCCGGACATGTCAAGGGTTGCGCCGTTCGCGCTATCTCGTCGTGCGAGGGGGGCCGCTGGTGCCTCGGATGACCAGCTGGGTCGGCAGCGTCAGGTGCTGCTGCTCCACGTGCTGTCCGCTGAGGAGCTGGAAGACCAGGCTCCCCGCTGTCTGCCCGAGCTCGAGGACCGGCTGGCGCACGGTGGTCAGCTCGACGACCTCGGCCATCTCATGGTCATCGATGCCCACCAGCGAAACCGTCTGCGGGACGGCGATACCGCAGCGACGCAGAGTCCGCAGCGCGCCGAAGGCCATCTCGTCGGAGAAGGCGACCACGGCGGTCGGTGGTCGCGGAAGACTGAGCAGGCGAGCCATCCCCTCGGCGCCCCCGGCAGTTCCCCACTGCGCGTGCACCATGAGCTCTTCCTCCACCGGAAGGTCGGCGTCACGGAGGGCGTTCAGATGCCCCTGCAGGCGGTCCTGTGGACCGGCATAGGGCAGCCGCCACCGGCCTGAAGCGTTGATCAGGGCCACCCGCTCGTGTCCAGCGAGCACCAGGTGGTTCGTGGCCTGCCGAGCCGCCTCCACGTCGTCGACCCGGACATGAGGCTGCTCGGCCAACGTGCCGCCGGCCATCACCACGGTGACCCCCATCCGGTCGAGCTGAAGCTGCTCCTGCTCACTGACCGGGAACGCAAGGATGATGAGCGCGTCCACCTGGCGGCGAGCCGGAAGCTCCTCGAAGAACCTCCGTCGCTCCTCTTCGCGCTTGACCTCGTAGAGCAGCACATCGAGGTCGGATCCGCGAAGGGAGCTCATGATCCCTTCGAGCATGGACGCGTAGAACCAGTGCGCGACATCCGCGGTCACCACGGCAACCCGACCTCGGGATCCCTTGGCCAGTCGCGCAGCATCCGGAGAGACGGCGTAGTTCAGCTCGGCGGCCAGCCGGCGTATCCGGTCGCGCGTCGCGTCGGACACGCCAGGAGAGCCGCTCAGTGCCCGGGACACCGACGCGATGGAGACACCCGCCCGATCGGCGAGGTCAGACATGTTCAGGTCTCCGTGCCGCGCCACTTGCTGAAAATATCAAAGGCCGAACGAAAATTTTCGTTGAGGTCCGAAAGCGGGTCCTCTCACACCCGGTCGACCCCGTCAGACGGTGAAGCCGGTCGGGCGGATGACCCTCGCGGGCACGCCGGCGGCGATCATGTCGGCGGGGACGTCCTTGGTCACGACCGCTCCGGCCCCGATCACGGCACCGTCGCCGATGGTGACACCGGGCACGACTGTGACGCCGGCCCCCAGCCACACGTTGCGTCCGATCGTCACCGGCGCCGGCTCCATGTCGGCGCGCCGGGCCGGGTCCATCGAGTGGTTGAGCGTCGTGAGGGTGCTGCCGTGCCCGATCAGCGACCCGTCGCCGATGGTGATGCCGCCGGTGTCCTGGAAGCGGCAGCCCATGTTGATGAAGACGCCCTCGCCGAGCGTGAGGTTCTTGCCGAACTCGGAGTAGAACGGCGGGAAGACCGTCACCGACGCCGCCACGTCCCGACCGGTCAGCCGGGACAGCAGCGCCCGCACCTCGTCCGGCGAGCGGTAGTCGCCGTTCAGCTCGGCCAGCGTCCGCAGCGCCTCCTGCGACGCCTCGTGCATGAACGCGTGCGCCGCCGACCCGCCCTCGATGAGGCGTCCACTGTTCACGTGGTCGAGGAACTCCTCCAGCGTCACCGCGTTCACCTCGCCTCGACGATCGCCGTGACGGGACCGCGCTGGTCGGCGATCTCCGCAGCGGCGCCCGAGTCCAGGCGACCGAGGACGACGATGCCGGGGTAGTAGGACTGGTCGCCGTAGTAGAGGACGAGGTCGTTGCCGGGGGCGTAGTAGCCGACGTCCCCCACCTCCGGGTCCGCACCCTCCGGCTGCCCGTCGAGGGAGAGCGAGGACGGCAGCGGTCCCGTCTTCTCCACCCCGCCGTGGTCGACCATGTCGACGGTCACCGGCAGCTGTCGCAGCAGGTCGCGCGACGCCGCACTGTCCGTCAGCACAGCACCGAAGCGCTTCTCTCCCAACGTGATCACGATCTTCATCTGGTCCTCCACGAGGTCGGTCGACTGAGCGGAAACGGATGTCGTATGCCGTGTCGTGGCGGCCGGGACGGTCTGCGCGCGGCCGGGCGCCTCCCGGACGTCGACGGCCTCGACCGCCGAGCCACAGCCCGCGGCCAAGACCGTCGTCAGCCCGAAGGCCGCCACCGCGCCGTGCGTCCTTCTCGACAGTGACGCGACACTCACAGCGTCAGCAGCACCTTGGTCGCGCGGCGCTCGTCCATCGCCTGGTAGCCGGCAGCAGCCTCGGAGAGAGGCAAGGTGAGGTCGAAGACCTTGCCCGGGTCGATCTTGCGGTCCCAGATGAGCTGGATGAGCTCGGGCAGGTAGCGGCGCACCGGAGCCGGCCCACCGAGCGCGTGGATGCCGGCGAAGAACAGCTCGATTCCGGGGATCTGCACGTCGTGGTTGACGCCGACGTAGCCGAGGTGTCCGCCACCACGGGTCGCTCCGACGGCCTGCATGAACGACTCCTGGGTGCCGACGGCCTCGACGACGGAGTGAGCGCCCAGGCCGCCGGTCAGCTCCTTGATCTTGGCGACCCCGGCCTCGCCGCGCTCCTCGACGATGTCGGTGGCGCCGTAGTGGCGCGCGAGCTTCTGGCGCTCCGGGTGGCGCGACATGGCGATGATCCGGTCCGCGCCGAGCTGCTCGGCCGCGAGGATCGCCATCAGCCCGACGGCTCCGTCCCCGACGACCGCGACGGTCTTGCCGGGGCCCGCCTGAGCAGCGTCGGCGGCGAACCAGCCGGTGCCGAGCACGTCCGAGGCGGCGAGCAGCGACGGGATGAGGTCGTCGTCCGGCTGACCCGGCGTCGCCACGAGCGTGCCGTCGGCGTGCGGGATGCGAGCCCGCTCCGCCTGGGTGCCGATCCCGCCGTGGACGAACTCGGCGTGGACGCACTTGGACTGGAAGCCGGAACGGCAGATCTCGCAGGTGTTGTCGGAGATGACGAACGACCCCACGACGAAGTCGCCCACCTTGACGGTGCTCACCTCCGAGCCGACCTCCTCGACGACCCCGACGTACTCGTGCCCCATGAGGGTGTGGTCGACCGGCTCGACGCCGCGGTAGGGCCACAGGTCGCTGCCGCAGATGCACGTCGCCGTGAGGCGGACGATCGCGTCCGTCGGCTCGATGATCCTCGGGTCCTCGCGCTCCTCCACCCGCACGTCGCCGGGTCCGTACATGACAACTCCACGCATCGCGTGAACTCCTTCAGCTCGCTTCTCGCGGGCAGACGCCCGCCGGGCCGACGGCCCACCACACGAGTGAAGCCGCCGGCGAGAGGCCGAGGAAGTCCCTGTCGAGGCACGTACTGACAGGGCACCTCTCACGGCTCGGCCCACCCCTCGACGCGGCCTAGTCTCGAAGACGTGGACAACCGCCAAGAGGTGCGCGAGTTCCTCATGACCCGCCGCGCCCGCATCACCCCCGACCAGGTCGGCCTCCCCGTCAGCCGCGGCCGACGCGTGCCCGGCCTGCGCCGCAGCGAGGTCGCGACCATCGCCGGGCTCAGCGTCGAGTACTACGCCCGGCTCGAGCGCGGCCAGATCGCCGGCGCCTCGGCCGGCGTCCTCGACGCGGTCGCTCGCGCCCTGCAGCTCGACGACACCGAACGCGCCCACCTGCTCGACCTCGCGAGGACAGCGGACGGCATACCCACGTCCGGGCGTCCGCGCCGACGCGCGGCCGGCAAGCCCGCGTCCCGGCCCAGCCTGCAGTGGGCCCTCGAGTCGATCCGCGACGCCGTCGCCTTCGTGCGCGACCCCCACCAGAACCTGCTCGCCACCAACGCGCTCGGCCGCGCCTTCTACTCGCCCGTCATCGGCGAGGGCGGGCGCCTGCCCAACCTCGCTCGCTTCCAGTTCCTCGACCCGGCGAGCCGCGACTTCTACCCCGACTGGGAGCTCTTCGCCGGGATGTGTGTCGGCATCATGCGCACCGAGGCGGGCCGCGACCCGCACGACCGCGGCCTCCAGGACCTCGTCGGCGAGCTCTCCACGCGGAGTGAGGTGTTCCGCCGCCTCTGGAGCGCCCACGACGTGCGCACCCACGGCACGGGCACCAAGCGCTTCACCCACCCCGTCGTCGGCGAGCTGACCCTCGCCTACGAGGAGCTCGCCATCACCGCCGAGCCCGGCCTCGTCCTCATGGTCTACACCGCCGAGCCTGGCTCGCCCTCGGCCGAGCGCCTCCAGCTGCTCGCCTCCTGGGCCGCCGACACCGCGAGCCCCACCGCGACCACCGACACCGCGATCCACCACAGCCAGAAGGAAACCCATGCAGATCACCCGTAGCTCCGTCGACACCGTCAAGGGCCCGAGCGACTGGTTCACCGGCGACGTCTACATCGACGCGGTCGCCGCAGCACCGGCACCGTCGCGTGTCTCGGCCAACCTCGTGCACTTCATGCCCGGCGCCCGCACCCACTGGCACCGCCACCCGTTGAGCCAGACCGTCTTCGTCACCGAGGGCGTCGGCCTCTGCCAGCGCCGCGGCGGCCCGATCGAGGTCATCCGCCCCGGCGACCGCGTCCTCTTCGAGGCCGACGAGGAGCACTGGCACGGCGCCGCGCCCACCCGGCTCATGGTGCACGTCGCCATCAACGAGGGCGACGCCGACCACGACGTCGTGCACTGGCTGACCCCCGTCACCGACGAGGAGTATGCCGCCGCCCCCTCCCTCTCCGACTGACCCACCCAGCCCTGCCACCGACACCGACTGCCCCGAAGGCAACGCAGGCAGGCCCGCGGAGGCGACCGGCTACTCGGTCTCGGTAGGGCCCTCGAAGGAGCGCTTGAGGGAGGCGAGGGTGTGCGACCGCTCGCGCGTCACCATCCGCGCGGCGACCGGCCTGAACACGCGAGCGAAGCCGTAGAGCTCCGCCTCGGCGGCGTGGTGGACGACCGTGGAGTCGCCGTCGACCTCGAGCACGTAGCTCGGACGAGCCTGCGTCAGCGAGCGGCCGAAGATGCTGAACGTCTCGCTGAACGCGAGGCGCGTCGACGGCACGTGCTCAGTCACCTCGCCGACGAAGCGACCCATCCGCGTGCGGTCGACGTACGTCGTGCCGGACCGCACCGGCAGCGCGGACGTCAGCTCGGTGCCACCGAACACACCGTCACGGTGCATCCACTGCCGATAGCCGGGCAGGTCGGCCAGCCGCTCGAACACCTCGCTCGCCGGCCGACGGATCACCGTCTGCGCCTCGAACCGAATCACGCTCGCAGCCATGAGGCCTCCTCGCTCGGTGCGGCGATCACCCCCGAGCCTAGGCCGGTCGGGGGTGATCCGCAGGCATCGTCGTGAAGAGCGGCGGCTGCCGCTTGGTATCGCCGGCCGGCGGCGCAGCGGAGAGTCTGCTGGGAAGTGGCTGGGCAGAGCACGAAGACGCCCGGTTCGCGCCCCGAGCCTGCGTACGGTGGAGGCACCGCTCCTCCCTCCCGTGAACGGGTCCGCACGATGACGGCACCGACCGCGGCCGCCTCAGGCGCCGCACCCACCGCCCGGCCGGGGTGGCCGCCGCCCCGGTGGCTCGTCGTCACCGCGGTCCTCGTCGTCGGCCTCGTGCTCACCGACGCCGTGTCTCAGGCGATCCTGCCGTTCGTCCGCCGAGACGACTGGCCCTACCTGCTGCCGCCGCACACGCCCTACGCGACCGACGTCTACGCCAAGAACCTCCTCGAGGGACGCTGGCTCAACTGGGCCTGGTGGGTGGTCGTCGGCCAGCACGGCACCGCGCTCACTGCGTCGCTGACGTACGTGACGGCATACGCCGTCTTCGTCGCGGGTCTGTGGCGGGTGCTGCGCCCGGCCGACCGCGCGCTGCACTGGGCCGTCGACGTCACGCTCGGAGTCGCCGTGCTCGCCTCCGCGCTCTGGGTGCGGCTGCTCTACTGGCCCGGCACGCTGACGCCGTCCGTGCTCGTCGCGGCGGCCGGGGTGTGGACGCTGCCGTGGGCGTCGCGCCGCCGGACCCGGCTCACGGTGTGGCTGCTGCTCGTCACGGTGCTCTCGGTCCTCAGCTACCCGCCCGTCGGGGCCGTGCTCTTCATCGCAGCCGTCGTGCAGCTCGGCGCGCGGCCGTGGAAGGACGTCCTGCTCCTCTGCGTCGGCTACGTCGTGGCGTATGCCGTGGGCGTGGCGGTCATCTATGCGCTCAACGGGATCGCCTTCGGACACTTCGGCCTGCAGATCGCGGCCTGGCGCCGACCGAACCCGCTCCACGGGCTGCACGACCTGCGCGTCAACGTCCTCCGCTACCTGCGACAGATGGGACGGCTCTGGGCCGACCTCACGCTCGTGACCCTCGTGGGCGTCGGCGCCGCCGTGGTCGGGGCGTTCGACGTCCGCGTGCGGCCCCTCCTGCTGCGACTGCTCGTCGGGCTCGGGGTCGTGGTCGGCCTCGCCGGCGCCCAGACCGTCGTCACCGGCATCACCACCAACATCCGCGGCGAGCTCTGGGCCTGGCTCGCCGTACTGCTGCCCGCCGTGCTGCTGCTCCGGGGCACCAACTGGTCCCCGCGGGTGGGCGCGGCGTGCCTCGCGGTCCTCGCCGTGCTCGGCGTCCTGGCCTGGCGGGTCGACATCGACGCCCACCAGCAGACCCGGCGTGAGTTCACCGCGCTCGTCGATGAGGCGACGGCCCCCCGTGTCGACGGCAAGCGGGCCCCCGTCGTGCTCTACCAGGCACCCGCCGAGCGGTCGACGGGGAGTGGGGCCATTACGGCCGGGACCTTGCGGATGATGGTGCGCCAGGCGCAGGGCGGGGTCGTGCCCCGCTGGTTCGCGGCCGCGGAGTGCGCTCGCATCAAGGCCGCCGGGACGCAGGTCGTCGACCTCGGGACGGTCGTCGGCGTCGTCGTGCCGCCCCCGCCCGCCTGGCTCTGAGACCGGCAGGCAGGGGCCCGACGGCTACTTGACGGAGCCTGCGGTGAGGCCGCCGACGAGGTGCTTCTCGATGACCGCGAAGAGGATGACGACCGGCACGACGGCGATGACCGACGCCGCGAAGAGCTGGTCCCAGTGCTGCTCGTAGCCGGTGATGTAGGCCCGCATACCGACCGTCAGCGGCTTCTTGTCGTCGTCGATCATGAGCGTCAGGGCCACGACGTACTCGTTCCACGCGGCGATGAACGTGAAGATCGTCGCGGTGACGAGCCCCGGCAGCGTGAGCGGCAGCATGACCCGGCGCAGGATCTGCCAGCGGCTCGCGCCGTCGAGCGCCGCCGCCTCCTCGACCTCGAGCGGGATCGAGGAGAAGAAGCCGTGCAGGATCCAGATCGCGAAGGCGAGGTTGAACGCCGCGTTCGTGATGATGAGCGCGCCGTACGTGTTGATCATGTTGAGCTCGAAGAACTGCCGGTAGAGGCCGACGACGAGCGAGGTGGGCGCGAACATCTGCGTGACGAGCACGAGCAGCAGGAACACGCCACGACCTGGGAAGCGGTGCCGCGCCGTCATGAAGGCCGCCGGGATCGCCACGATGATGACGATGAGGGTCGACCCGGTCGCGATGATGAGCGAGGTCTTGAGCCAGTTGAGGAAGCGCTCGTCGCCGAGGATCTGGGCGTAGGTGTCCCACTGCCAGACCTTGGGCAGGATCGACGGCGGCGTGCTCTTGACGTCGCTGCTCGTGCGCAGCGAGTCGAGCACCATGACGATGTAGGGCGCGACGAAGACGAAGGCGACGACCGCGCCGCCCAGCGCCATGAGGATCCGCTTGCGCCGCTTGGGATCCCGGTTGTATGCCGTCGGGTTGCCTTGCGGTTCGGGCGTGCCCGCCGCGCGGGGTGCGGCAGCCGTGGTGGTGCTCATCGGCTCGTCTCCTCGCGCCAGTTGATGATCTTGAGGTAGATGCCGACGACGACGAGGATGAGCAGGACGTTGAAGATGCCCGCCGCGGCCGACATGCCGACGTCCTTCTCCTGACTCTTGAAGGCCAGCTTGTACATGAACGTGATCGTCGTGTCGTGGAGGTAGCCCGGGTTGCGGTCGTTGAGGGTGTAGATGATCGGGAAGCTGTTGAAGACGTAGATGACGTTGAGCACCGTCGCGATCATCAGCGCGGGACGCATGAGCGGGAGCGTGATGTTCCAGTAGCGCTGCCACGGGCTCGCGCCGTCGACGGTCGCGGCCTCCATGACGTCGTCCGGGATGGCGCCGAGACCCGCGATGAAGACGAAGATCGTGAACGGCAGCGACACGAAGACGCCGACGACGACCATCGAGAACATCGTCCAGCTGTCGTCACCGAGGAAGTCGATCGGTGTGCCGATGACGTGCAGGCTCATCAGGACGTGGTTGATGATCCCGTAGTTGTAGTCGTAGAGCAGGACGAAGAGCTGGCTCGTGATGACGAGCGAGGCGGCCCACGGGATGATGACGGCCCACCGGACGAAGCGCCGCCCCGGGAAGCTCTTCACGAGGAACTGGGCCAGCGCCAGGCTGAGGACGATCGTGATGGCCACGACCGCGACGACCCACACGACCGTGTTGCGCAGGACCGTGCCGAGGTCGGGGTGCTCGAGGACGTTGACGTAGTTTTGCCAGCCCGCGTCACCCTTGCGCAGACCCGTGATGGAGTACTCGCCGCGCGAGGCGTCGAAGAGCTTGATCGCCGGGTAGAGCACCACGCCGAGGATGAGCGCGAGCGCCGGCGCGAGCCAGAGCAGGGCCACCAGGGGGTGGACCTGGCCGATGCGGCCGGCGCGGCGACGACGGCGGGTGCGGGACGGCATACCCGAGGGGTGGTCCCCCGACCCCGCCGCGGGGGCGGGGTCGGGGGTCACGGTGGTGCTGTCGGACATCGGGAGCGGGCGCCTCAGCCGACGCTCTCGGCGGTCCGCTGCAGGCCGTCGAGGGTGGCCTTCGGCGAGCCGCTCATGGCCCCGCCGAGGTTCTGCTGGACGGCGAGCTTGACCTTGTCCCAGGCCGGGTCGTCGGTCGGCGTCAGCTTCGCGTTCGGGAGGGTGTTGAGATAGACCTTCAGCGCCGCCTCGTTGGAGAAGTACTCGACGCCCGACTTCGTGACCGGAAGGAAGCCCTCGGACTTGATGAAGGTGTTGACCTGGTCAGGGGTGTAGTAGAGGTTGTAGAAGGCCTTGACCGCCTTCTCGTTGCCCGGCTTCTTGAAGGCCATGAGGTAGTCGGTGACGCCGAGCGTCTTGCTCTCGGAGCCGTCGTTCGTCGGGAACGGCGCGACGCCGTAGTCGACCTTCTTGTCCTTGTCGAGGTCGGCCGCGAGCGGGCTGAAGCCGACGACCATGCCGGCCGTGCCGGACTTGAAGAGGTCGAAGGCGTCGGCACGGTTGGTGCGGGCCGGGTTGTTCTGCGTGAGCTTCTCGTCCGAGAGCTTCTTGAGGAAGTCGAGGGACTGGACGTTCTTGTCGGAGTTGATGACCCAGTTGCCGTCGGTCTTCCAGTCCCCGCCGTTGTTGAACATCCACATCGAGAACTCGCCCTGCGCCTCCTCGGGGCCGAGCGGGAGGGCGTAGCCCACCTTGCCGCCACCGAGGGCGGTGATCTTCTTGGCGTCGACCGCGAGCTCGGCCCACGTCTTCGGCGGCGCCGCGATGCCGGCCTGCTGGAAGAGCGTCTTGTTGTAGAAGAAGGCGCGCGCCGAGCTGAGGTCGGGGAAGCCGTAGAACTTGCCCTGGTAGGTGCCGTACTTGACGAACGTGTCGAGGATGTCGTCCTTGACGACGGCGGGGAGCACCGCGTCCGAGTCGTAGAGCAGGCCGTCCTTGGCGTAGCTGGCGTACGCGTTGAGGTTGAGGATGTCGGGGGCCTGGTTGTTCTGGATCATCGTCGAGGACTGCTGGTCGATGTTGTCCCAGCTGACGACCTGCACCTCGAGGGTGTAGCCGGTCTTCTCGTTGTACGTCTTGGCGAAGGCGTCCCAGAACGCCTTCGTGTTGTCCTTGGAGTACTCGGCCGCGACGAGCTTGATCGTCTTGACCTCCTCGCCGGTGGCGCCGGCCGTGCCTCCCGGCGCCGTCCCGGCACCGGTCCCTCCGCCGCACGCGCCGAGGGCGAGGCCTGCGATGGCCAGCCCCGCGACGACCACAGACTTCTTCGTCGACCTCATGTCTCTCCTTGGTTCGGTGTCGGGCGAGGTGGCTGCGTGATCACGCGCCGTCCTGGCCACTGTGTGGCCAACCTAGAGGGGCGCGTTTGCCATCCGCAAGAGCAATTCTGACTGAATGTTCATCGATCCGATCACAATCACGCAGAGAGACCTCGGTCATACCTGGTGGATCACGACGCCGGCCTCGCGCAGCGCCTCGACCTCGTCGCGGTCTGCGCCCACGGTAGTGACGAGGTGGTCGATCCGCCCGGCGGGACAGATCGACGCGAAGGTGCGCACTCCGAGTTTGTCACCCGTGGCGACGCAGATGACCTGTTTCGATCGTTCGATCATCGTGCGGATGATGGCGGCCTCCTCCTCGTGGCGGCACGTCGCCCCCTCACGGGCCGAGAGACCGTTGACGCCGACGATGGCGACGTCGAGCCAGAGCTGCTGCAGCACGAGCGTCGCGAGCGGCCCGGTGACCTCGTAGGACTCGGGCCGGGCGACGCCGCCGAGCGACACGCACTGGACGTGGGGCCGGAGCACCGCCTCGGTCGCGATGTTGAGGGCGTTGGTGACAATGGTGATCTCCCCGTCGGCCGCGAGGTCCTCGCGCGCCGTGATGGCCCGCGACGTCGCCGTGGTCGTCGTGCCGCCGTTGAGGCCGATGACCTGGCCCGGCAGCACGAGCGCGGCCGCCGCCTCGGCGACCCGCGTCCGGTCGTCGTCGGCCATGCTGCTGCGGTAGCGGTACGGCAGCTCGTAGGCGACCGACGTCGCGACGACGCCACCGTGGTTGCGGGCGACGAGCTGGCGCTTGGCGAGCTCGGAGAAGTCACGGCGGATGGTGGCCTCGCTGACGCCGAGCAGCTCGGCCGCCTCGCCGACGCCGAGGCGGCCGGTCGTCGCAAGACGGTCGAGCATGATCGACCAGCGGCTGGCGCGGTTGCGGGCGAGATCGCTCTCTTCGGTCACGCGCTGACGATACCGCGCAGTTCGAGCATTGGACATGTGCATCTATGCGCGTTTACGCTGTGTTTCGCGCAAACACAATCAACACCGTCACGGCGAGAGCCGTGTGACCGTCGAACCGTCGGGAGCCACCATGCCGCAGACCACGCACCTCGCTCAGGAGATCGCCACGCAGCCGGACGACTGGGAGCGCGTCGTCACGCGTCTCGACGACGTCGCGCGGCACCTGCCGCGCCCCGGCGAGCGGGTCGCGACGATCGGCTGCGGCACGTCGTGGTTCATGGGCCAGGCGTATGCCGTCCGCCGCGAGCAGCTCGGACAGGGCCCCACCGACGCGTATGCCGCCTCCGAGCACCAGCTCGCGCGCGGCTACGACCGCGTCGTCCTCATCAGCCGCTCCGGCACGACGACCGAGGTCATGGCCGTCGTCGAGGAGCTGCGCGCCGCCGGCACGCCCCACGTGTCGATCGTCGCGACGGCCGGCACGCCCGTGGCCGAGCGCTCCGACTCGACGATCCTGCTCGACGAGGTCGACGAGCAGAGCGTCGTGCAGACCCGTTTCGCCACGACGACCCTCGCGCTGCTGCGGGCCTCGCTCGGCGACGACCTGAGTCCGGCGGCCGAGCAGGCCCGCGCCGTCCTCGCGGAGGACACGTCAGCGGCATACGGCCACCTCGCGCTGGCCGAGCAGGTCACCTTCCTCGGTCGCGGGTGGTCCAACGGCATCGCCAACGAGGCCGCGCTCAAGCTGCGCGAGTCGGCGCAGTTCTGGTCGGAGTCCTACCCGGCGATGGAGTACCGCCACGGCCCGATCAGCATCGCGGCGCCGGGCCGGGCCGTGTGGGCCTTCGGTGAGGTGCCCGAGGGGCTGCCCGAGCAGGTGCGCGCCACCGGCGCCCACTTCGAGCACCGCGACATCGACCCGCTCGCCGACCTCGTGCGCCTGCACCGGCTGTGCCTCGGCAAGGCCGACGCCGCCGGCCTCGACCCCGACGCCCCGCGCAACCTCACCCGCAGCATCGTCCTGACCTGACCCCGACACCGTCGAAGGGCCACAAACCGGGCTCCGGTTCGTGGCCCTTCGACGGTTGGGGCCCGGTTTGTGGCCCTTCGACGGTTCAGCGGAGGGCCAGGAGCTGCATCAGGCGGGCGGCCTCGTCGGTGACGGCGTCGCGGGCGGCGCCGAGGTACTTCCTCGTGTCGACCGTCGGTGACGCCTCGAGCCGCGTCGTCATCGCCCGCGTGAACACCTGGTTGAGGTGCGTCGCGATGTTGACCTTGGTCATCCCGGCCCGCACAGCGGCCACGAGACCCTCGTCGGGCACCCCGGACGAGCCGTGCAGCACGAGCGGCACCGGGACCGAGCGGCTTAGGGCCGCAATGAGATCCGTGTCGAGCTGCGCCGTGCGGTCGGTCATCGCGTGGCTGCTGCCCACGGCCACCGCCAGCGCGTCGACACCCGTGTCGGCGACGAAGCGGGCCGCGTCGTCGGGGTCGGTGCGCACGCCCGGCGCGTGGACGCCGTCCTTGCCGCCCACCTCGCCGAGCTCGGCCTCGACGCTGACCCCGGCCGCGCGGCAGAGCTCGACGACGCGGCGGGTCACCGCCCGGTTCTCGTCGTCGGGCAGCGTCGAGCCGTCGAACATCACGGACGTCAGACCGAGCCGGACCGCCTCCTCGACGAGCGAGACGTCCTCGGCGTGGTCGAGGTGCACGACGACGGGCTGGGCGCACGCGTCGGCGATGGCGAGCGTCGCGGCCGCGATCGGCGCGAGCGAGCCGTGGTAGCGCACGCAGTTCTCGGAGATCTGCATGACGACGGGCAGCCCGACGCGCTCGGCCGCCGTGGCGTAGGCCTCGGCGTGCTCGATCTGGATGACGTTGAAGGCTGCCACGGCACGGCCGGCGGCTGACGCCTCGGCGAGCACGGGCGTCAGGGCGGAGCGGGTCACGGACGGATCTCCTCGATCTCGACGGTGGGGAGCAGGCGGGTGACGTCGGCGGGGTCGACGGCGCCGGCGACGGGCTGGAGCACGGCAGCGGCCGACCAGGCCACGCCCCGGCGCAGGACCGAGGCCCACGCCTCGCGGCCCTGCGGCAGGTCGCCGTCGCCGTCGAGGTCGGCCGCGAGCGAGGCGGTGAGGGCGTCGCCCGCGCCGGTGGGGTTGCCCGAGAGCGGACGCGGCAGGTGGGCCCGGAGGGCGAGGTCCTCGTGCACGAGGACGAGGCCGTTCGTGCCGTCGCTGATGAGGGCGGCGCGGGCGCCGGCCGCCACGAGCGCCCGGGCGGCTCCGGGGACCGACGGCACCTCGCCGCGGCCCAGGCCGGTGAGGGTCTGGGCCGCCTCGACGCGGTTGGGCTTGACGAGGTCGGGACCCAGGGCGAGGGCGCGCGAGAGGGGAGCACCGCTGACGTCGAGGACGACGCGCAGGCCGGCCTCGTGGGCGAGGCGGGTCATCCGGCGGACGAGGTCGGGGTCGGTGCCCGGCGGGAAGCTGCCCGAGACCGTCAGCGTCGACGCCTCCGGGGCGAGCGCGGTGATCTCGTCGGCGATCCGGTCCCAGACCCGCTGCGACTGCCCGATGCCCGGCTCGTTGAGCAGGGTCACCCGGCCGCTCGCCTCGACGACGGCGACCGACCGCCGGGTCGGGCACGGCGACGGGACGAGGCGGTGCGGCACCCGGCGGGCGCCGAGGTCGGACGCGAAGAGGTCGAGGTCCATCTCGCCGACGGGCGCGACCGCGACGGCCCGGCATCCCATCGACGTCAGCACCGCCGCGACGTTGAGCCCCTTGCCGCCGGCGCGCTCGCTCACCGAGGCGACGCGGTGGGACTCGCCGAGCGCGACGAACGGGACGGCATACGTGATGTCGAGGGCCGGGTTGGGCGTGAAGGTGACGATCATCGACCGACGAGGTCCAGCGCGATGGTCGCGGCGCCGAGCGAACCGGCGCGGTCGCCGAGCGCGGCGGCCCGGACGGCGACGTCGTCGCGGCCCCCGAGGCGGCCGGTGAGCGCGGTGCGCAGCGGCTCGAGCAGGGTGTCGCCGGCATGGACGAGGCCGCCGCCGATGAGGACGAGCTCGGTGCCGGCCGCCGCGACGACGGGAGCGACCATGATGGCGAGCGCGTCGATGGCCTCCTGCCAGATGCGGCGCGCCTCGGGCTCCCCGGCCTCGGCGCGACGGGCGACCTCCTCGGCGTCGCCGACGAGCCCGGTTGCCTCGGACCAGCGGCGCCCGATGGCGCCGGCGCTCGAGAGCGCCTCGAGGCAGCCGCGCTGGCCGCACGCGCAGAGCGGGCCGTCGGGCACGACGACGATGTGGCCGATCTCGCCCGTCCACAGCGAGCCCGTGACGAGCTGGCCGCGGCAGAGGATGGCACTCGCGAGTCCGGTGCCGAGCGGCACGAAGAGCACGTTGTCGGCCTCGCGGGCGGCGCCGAGGCGGTGCTCGGCGAGCAGCCCGGAGCGCACGTCGTGTCCGATGGCGACGGGCACGTCGACGTGGGCCGCGATGCCTCCACGCAGGTCGAGGTCGCGCCAGCCGAGGTTGGCCGACCACACGCCGATGCCGGTCACGTCGTCGACGAGCCCGGGCACGGCGACGCCGACCGCGAGCAGGTCGACGGCGTCGCCGACGCGGGCCGTCAGCTCGACGACCGTCTTGGCCGCGACCTCGCCCAGCTGGTCGCCCACCTTGTCGGGCGTCGGTCGCACGGCCTCGGCGAGGACCTGGCCGTCGGGGGTCACGAGGGCCGACTTGATCCGGGTGCCGCCGACGTCGATCCCGACCACTGCTTCGCGCATCACGACGCGCATTCTATGAGCATTACTGCACGGTTGAACACCTGATCGAGCACATTTGGACACTTGACTGGCAGTGCGGGCACGCGGCCCAGCCTGCCACCCCCGGCCGGGCGCCGCTCGCGAACTCGCTCAGCGCAGGTGGGGCACGTCCCGGACACAGCTCGCGGCCCCGTCGGCCACCGCCCGTCTTCGCCGACACGTGCATCTCGGTGGCTGTGCGCCGCCTGTGCCCCCACCCTGCCTCCCCGATAACTCGACCGGCCCCGTGTGACGGCAACACACGGCATACGCAAACGGCTTGCGGCCGAACGCGATCGGGACGACGCTGCGCTCATGGCACTGGGAATCCACAGCATCACGTTCGACTGCGCCGACGCGCGCGCCCTCGCTGCGTTCTGGGCGGGCCTGCTCGGCTGGAACGTCTACTACGACGACGACCCGGAGGTGGTCGTCGCCCCGTCCTTCCCGAGCCCCGGCATGGGCCTGCTCTTCATCCCGGTGCCCGAGGGCAAGACGGCGAAGAACCGCGTCCACCTCGACGTCGCACCCGACGCAGGCACCCGCGACGAGGCCGTCGAGCGCGCCCTGGCCGCGGGCGCCACCGTCCTCGAGGACCACCGGAAGGAGGGCGGCGACGGCTGGGTGACGATGACCGACCCCGAGGGCAACGAGTTCTGCATCGAGCGCGGCGCGGAGGAGCGGGGTCCGCGCGAGTCCGCCGCCTACCGGATCGGCTGACCCGCGCGGGTCTCAGGCGCCGGGGGCGGCGTCGGGCCCGGCGCCGTGGCGGGCGAGGAACGCGGCTGCCGTGTCGGCGACCTCGCGCCAGCCGCTGTCGACGACGAGCGAGTGCCCGCGTCCCGGGATCTCGATGATCTCGGTCGGGGCGGGGTTCTTCAGCTGCCGCTTGTAGGAGGCGTGCGCGATGGCCCACGGCACGATGTGGTCCTTCTCGCCACTGACGACGAGGAGCGGGCCGCGGTCCGGGTTGTCCGTGTCGACGCTGGCCTCGGTGCGCGGGTTGAGGTTCGCGGTGGCGGCCTGGAAGAGCGGGCGACCCGGCGCCGCAACGGGATACGTGCGGTAAAGGTCGGCGGCCTCCTCGGCGCTGACGGCGTTGGCGAAGGCGTAGCGGTACTGGTCGAAGGTCAGCGACACGTGCCGGTTGTAGTTCGCCGGGTTGGTCAGCACCGGCGAGCTCGCGCGCAGGGCCGAGAAGGGGAGCGGCAGCACGCCGCGGAAGGGTGCCGGGTCGATGGCGACCGCTGCGCGGGCGAGACCCTGGCCGGCGAGCTTCTGCGTGATGAGGCCGCCGAACGAGTGCCCGATGACGACCGGCTCCCGGTCGAGCAGGCGGATGACGTCGGCGACGTGGTCGGTGACCTGTCCGACGGTCTTGCCGGCGAAGACCTCCGGGTGGGCGCGGGCCTCCTCGACGGTCTCGGGGTCGTCGGGCCAGCCCGGGGCGAGCGTCGCGTAGCCGAGGGACTCGAAGTGCTCGCGCCACGCGTCCCAGCTGCTCGGGAGCAGCCAGAGTCCGTGGACGAAGACGACGGGCGGGCGACCGCTCGCGTTGGCGGCCTCGACCTGGGCGCGCTCGGCGGGGGTGATGACCGACGTGGCAGGGGTGGCGGCGGGCGTGGCGGGTGGCGTCGTGCTCATGGAGTTCTCCCGTGCGGTGAGGGGTGGATGGGTCCAGCAGGTAGAACGATCGTTCTACAGTAGCCATTCCCGAGCACGTGCGCCAGAGTCCGGGCCCACCGGTTCGCCCCGGACCGCGGAGCGCGCGAGCCGGTCGGGCACCTGCGTTAGCGTGGCGACGTGGACGAGCCGACGACGACGCGGACCCCGGGCCGCGAGCGGCTCCTCGCCGCCGCGTCGCGCCTCTTCTACCGCGAGGGCATCAACGGCGTCGGGGTCGACCGCATCCTCGAGGAGGCCGGCGTCACGCGCGCCACGATGTACCGCCACTTCGCCGGCAAGGAGGCGCTCGTCGCGGCCTACCTCGAGTCCGAGGACGCGACCCTGCGCGGCTACTTCGCCGACGCCGAGGCCGAGGGCGGCACGCCCGCCGAGCTGCTCGGCCGGGTCATCGACACCATCGCGCTCGACATCACGAGCTACCACACGCGAGGCTGCCCCTTCATCAACGCGGCCGCCGAGTTCCCCGACGCCGACAGCGCGGTGCGGCGGATCGTCGCCGCGCACCGGACGTGGTTCCGCCAGGCCCTGGCCGAGCTGGCCCGTGCCGCAGGGCTGCCCGACCCCGACGCCTCGGCGGCCGCGCTCGTGCTGCTCCGCGACGCCGCCCTCGTCGGCGGCTACCTCGACGGTGTCGAGGTCACCGCACCAGCCTTCGTCACGACGGCACGACAGGTCGCCGGCCTCGGCTCCTAGCCCACCAGGCCGACGGGTCGCTCGGTCGACGGGAGGCTCAGTCGCCGGCGCGCGCGAGCGCGACGGTCTTGGGCACGACGAGCCGCCAGGCGTCGATGACGATCTCGCGCATCCGGTCGACGTCGAGCGCGTCGAGCCGCACCTCGACCCAGTTGAAGCGCAGGTCGGACCGGCGCGGCATGAGGAAGACCTCGGGCTCGCTCGCGACGAGCACGTCGCGCTCCTCCTTGGGGAAGGCGAACCCCATCTGCGTCTCGTCGGCGGAGAACGCGAGCCACACGATCTTGCCGACACGGAACTTGACGCGGTCGCGGACGAGCACCTCGTACGAGCGAGGGAGCTGCTCGGCCACGTGCCGCACGTCGTCGATGGTCACGGGCACCCCTCCACCCTGCCACGCGCACCCGTGCGACACGCCGTTCGATGCCTCTGACTCCGAGGGACCGCCCCGGCCAGGCACCACGCCGGGCACCCGGCCCCGCACCCACCCGACCCCTTCCGCGGGACGCACGCGACGGCATACCCTGCCCCTGTCGCGACCTCGACGGCCCCCGGGCCGGGCGGGCTGAAACGTCGACTCCCTGACACACCGACAAGGAGACGACGTATGCCGTCCAACCCCACCCAGCCCACCGTCCCCACCGTGCCCTCCGTCCCGGAGCGCCTGCTCGCCTTCCTCGACCGCCTCGGCGCCGAGCTCGACCGTCGCGGCGACGCCGTCGCGCTGCTCGGCCTCGGCTCGGTCGGCCGCGACCTGCACCGCCTTGACGAGCACTCCGACGCGGACTTCTTCGTCGTCGTCGACGACGCGGCCACCCGCGACCGCTACATCGCCGACATCGACTGGCTCGAGGCGGCGCACCCCGTCGTGTGGTCGTTCGAGAACAGCGACCTCGGCCGCAAGGCCCTCCTCGAGGGCGACCTCTTCGCGGAGTACGCCGTCTTCGCCCTCGCCGACATGGCGACGGCCGGCTACCCGCCGGGGCGCATCCACTGGAGCCGCGCCGACGCGCCCGCCGGCCTCGAGGTGCCGAAAGCGCCTCTGCCGCAGCCGCCCTCGCTCGAGCACGAGGCGGGTGAGGCGATCACGAACCTCTACGTCGGGCTGCACCGCGACCTGCGCGGCGAGCGCCTGACGGCGACGCGCTTCATCCAGGGGTATGCCGTCGACCGCTGGGTCACGGTGCTCGGCCACCTCGGGCTGGGGCACGGCGCGCAGCAGGACGTCTTCGTCGTCGACCGCGGCGTCGAGCGGCGCTTCGGCCCGGACCTGCTGCCGCTGGCCGACCTCGTCCCGGGCTACGAGCGCAACGCGCACGCCGCGGCGACTCTCCTTCGCCTGCTCGAGGCGCACGTCGAGCTCGACCCGACGATCGTCGCGGCCGTCCGCGACCTCATCGCCCGCGCCGGCGCCGACGCTCAGTCGCGGGCGAGCTCGAGCTCGTAGACGAGCAGGGTGAGGGTGTCGATCGGTGACCAGTCGCGCTCGGGGGCGCGGGTGAAGCCGAAGCGCTCGTAGACGCGGTGGGCCGTGTGCATCATCGGCTGGGTCGACAGCACGACACGGTGTCGTCCGAGGGCCCGCGCGCGGTCGATGCACTCGCGGACGAGGGCCGTGCCGACGCCGCGGCCACGGCCCTCCGGCGCGACGGCCAGCGTGCGGAACTCGGCCTCGCCCTCGCGTGCGATGTCGGCGAACGGGCCTGGCGCCCCGACGAAGGCGACCCCGCCGAGGACCGTGCCCGCGTCGTCGACGGCGACGAGGACCTCGGCGTGCTCGGCCCGACGGCCGACGTCGCGGAGCACGGCGAGGTAGGGGTCCTCGGTGCCGTAGTCGAGCAGCCCGTCGTCGAGGTAGGCCGCGGCCGTCAGCTCGCCGAGCCGGTCGTAGTCGTCCGGGCGCACCGTCCGGATCGTGAAGCCGTCCATGGGCGCCAGTGTCGCAGCCCGCCGCCCCACGCCACCCGGACCGTCCGGCATCGGCTCCCATGCGACCGGCAGCGTGCGCCCAGCCGGTTCGCAGAAACCGCACCTACGTTCCGAGACGGCTCGAGCGAGCCGCCTCGGGGGCGACACAGGGAAGGGGCAGCATGCGCACACACACCAGGCGCGGCAGGACATTCGTGGGGGTCGGGCTCGCCTCGACGGCCCTCGCGCTCGGCACGACCTTCGCGGCCGGGTCCGCGGCGACCGCGGCCGGCACGGACAGCAGCGACATCGTCTACACCGTCCACCCGCTGACGAAGCAGTTCTCGACGGGCACGAAGCCGGGCGCGCTACCGACGCCGTCGCAGTGCGTGGCCCGGATCGGGCTGGCCTGCTACACGCCGGCCCTCATCCGCAAGGCGTACGACATCCCTGACGGCTGGACCGGCAAGGGGGAGCGCATCGTCGTCGTCGACGCATACGGCAGCCCGACGGTGCGTCAGGACCTCGACGTGTTCAGCCAGACGTTCGGCCTCCCCACGGCGGACCTCAACGTCTACTACCCGGGCGGCAAGCCACAGACGAGCACGGCCCACCAGGGCCAGCCGCTCGGCTGGGCCGGCGAGACGAGCCTCGACGTCCAGTGGGCGCACGCCATCGCGCCGGACGCGACGATCAACCTCGTCGTCGCGCCCAACAACTACGGCAACGCGCTCAACGTCGCCGTGAAGTACGCCGTCGACCACGACCTCGGCGACGTCCTGTCGATGAGCTACGGCGCCGACGAGGCCGCGATCAAGGGCAAGGGCAACAACCTCCAGCTCCAGCAGTCGCACGCGAACTTCGCGGCCGCCGCGGCCAAGGGGATCTCGCTCTTCGCCTCGTCCGGTGACGACGGCGCCTCGAACGGCGGCCCGAGGCTGGCAGCCGGCTACCCGGCATCCGACCCGCTCGTCACGGCGGTCGGCGGGACGAACCTCTTTGCGAGCGACACCGGCGCCTACCAGGGCGAGACGGTGTGGGGCGACGAGGCGTCGTGTGCCGTGCACGAGCCCTTCGGCTGCACCCTCGGCCCGATCGGCGCGACGGGCGGCGCCCCGAGCACGATCTTCCCGGCGCCCGCCTATCAGGCCGGCGTCAACGGCAACCCGATGCGCACGACGTCGGACGTGTCCTACAACGCGTCGGTCTACACGTCGGTCTTCGTCTACGAGGGCTTCAACGCCAACCCCGACGACAACGGCTTCTACTTCTACGGCGGCACGAGCTCCGGCTCGCCGCAGTGGGCCGCGATCGGCGCCCTCGCCGACCAGCAGGCCGGTCACCGTCTGGGCGCGCTCAACCCGGCGCTCTACGCGATCGGCGCAGGAGCGACGCACGCGCTCGCCTTCCACGACGTCACGTCGGGCAACAACGCGTGGCAGGGTCCCGGCCTCGACGCGAGGGCCGGCTACGACGACCCGACCGGCCTCGGCTCGCCGGACGTCTCGAACCTCGTGGGACAGCTCGTCCACTGACCGACCCGATCACGTATGCCGTGCCGTGGCCACCCAGCACCCCGCTGGGTGGCCACGGCCGCTTCCGGCGTGGGATGTCCGACTGCTGCCCGCCTGCGTCTTGCGCACTTCTTGCGGGGTTCTTGCCGGTGTGTCCGACGGTGTCTTGCACCACGACGACGAGAGTTCGCGACATGAACTCGGTGATCGTCGACGGAGCAGCCGCACTGCTTGCCGCCTGGCCGCTCGTGCTCCTCACCATCCTCGTCGGATCCCTCTTCGGCACGGCCTTCGTCCGCGCCGGCCGACCGACGGTCGTCGAGCCGCGCTGGGACGCCGCGGGTCCGGGTCGGGCCTGCCGCTCGGCCGGGCACAGCTACCTCAAGCGCGAGACCGGATGGTGCTGCTCGCAGTGCGGTGACGAGATCGGCGAGCAGATCTATGTGCCGCAGGTCGCGCGGGCGGCCGCCGGCGTCTGAGCGCACCCGCGCCAGCAGTCCGTGGCCGCACCGGCAGTCCGTGATCGCGCCGTGTCGAGTGGGTGAGCTGACGACGCGCTGGAGCGGGTAGTCATCACGCGCGGGCCGCCGGACAGGCGCACACGGGAGCAACTGCTCGCGCGCCTGTCGTTCCAGTGGGGCCCGACGGCGGCGTGGCCCGAGCCCGACGAAACGTGATGGACGAGCCGGCCTGGTCCCCCCCGCCACGCCGGGCGCGGCGGCCGAGGCGCGGTGTCGGCGCCCCCTGCTACTCTTGCATCCGCGCTCATAATATGAGCGCCCGATTCGAAGGATGTGAAATATGAGCAGTGGCGAGATTCGTCAGGCGATCGAGGTGCAGGCCGGAGTTCTCGGATCCGCTCTGCACACCGGGGTCGCCGCGTCGCTGGCTGGCGCCCTGACGCGCAACGCTGGCCTCCAGCACAGCAAGTACCCGCACCTCGTCCCCCTCACCGTGCGCGCCGAGATGCGTGAGTTCCTCGAGGCGAACCCGATCGGGGGCGACTGGAAGGTGGACGGGGACCCGCGGAAGATGGGTCAGCTCCTGCTCCAGCACCCGGAACTCAACATGGAGATGCAGTTCCTCAAGGAGCGGAGACGAACGTACCCGGGCGGTGTCCCGACCGCGGGCAAGAACAAGGAGCGCCGCCAGCGCTGGGCAAATGACCCGCTTGACCTCGCGATCCCGGGGCTCCCGACTGGCGACGCCACGGACCCCGTCCGGCTGCTGTTGCTTTGGGACTTCCTCGCTGAGGGCGGACTCGGCGAGTTCAGCCTGCGGATCGTCCACCCCCTCGAGCCTGGGGTGTACGGCAGCGCGGTTCCCTGTGACCTGATCTTGGATGTCAACGACGGCGGCGAGATCTTCAAGAGCCTCGAGTTCACCGGAGCGGCCGACGAGGAGGACCTGTTTGGCATGGTGGACGTCGCGGCCGAGGAGAACGAGAGTGGTCTCTGAGCCCCCGAGGGGCGTAGGTCAACGACTCACGGCGCTCCGCCACATCTACGGCCTGACCCAAGCGGACCTCGCGGCACGCCTCGGGGTCACCCAGTCATTCCTGTCACACATCGCCCGAGGGGCCAGGCCCCTGCCTGAGTCGCTTGTCGTCGACGCGAGCCGTGAGTTCGGCCTGCCCCTGTCGTTCTTTGCGGTCCAGCCGACGCGAGCCGACCTCGGCCCCGTGACGTTCCGAAAAAACTCGCGCGCCAGCGCCCGCGACGAAGGGCGAGTGGTTGCCCTCTACGACGAGGCCGCTCGCGTCTTCCGCGCCGTCTCGGAGGAGTCCGGCTACCGCGCTGCTGACCTACCCGACCCAGCCGACTACGAGCATGACGCCGAGTTGGTCGCTGAGGCGATGCGTGTATCCGCCGGACTCGCTTCTGAGGACCCTGTGCTCAACGCCACCCGCGCGTTGGAGCGGTTCGGAATTGGCGTCGTCGACAACCTCGACCACCTGAGCGAGGACGCGCGCGGACATACTGCGGTCTCCCGGCCTTCTCGCTACAACGGCCGCCCTCTCGTTGCGCTCGTCTCGGACGTCCCAGGCGCGATCAAGCGGCTGACAGTCCTGCACGAGGTCGGGCACCTCATCTTCGACAGAGATCTCGCCGAGCCCGTAACAGGGATTCGCAGTCTGGAAGAGAAGCGCGCATACAAGTTTGCGGGTGCATTCTTGTTGCCGGAGAAGGTTGTCCGAGCTCGCGTCTCCGAGACGCTGAACCTGCACGGCTACCTTCCAATCAAGGCCGAGTATGGAATGTCGGTCGGCGCGATCATCATGCGGGCACGCGACCTCGGCGTTATCTCCACGGACCGCGCCCGCAGTCTTCAGATTCAACTGTCCTCTCAGGGTTGGCGGACCAACGAGCCAGTGCCGGTCGCCGACGAGAAGCCCTTGTTGCTGGGGCAAGCGCTTCGCAAGGCCTACGGGAAGGGTGCCCTCGCCAAGGCCGCCCACGAACTTGGAGCCGCGCCCGAGTGGCTCAATGTCTGGACCCACACCCACGCCGAGCCTCCCACCCCTGGGCCGGGGAAGGTCATCGACATCACGGAGCGGTTCCTCGCCCGCGGGGCTTAGTAGCCCCCTCAAGGAGACCGCGCTGCCGGTCACTGCCGACGACGAGCACGCACCTCAGCGTGGCGACGACATGAAGTCCTCGTCCTGCTGGCGCAGGAGGACCACTTCGACCGTTGGGATGCCGCGAGCGAGGCGGAGCCGCAGGACTTCTTCGACGGCCACGCGGCGTTCCTCGCCGCGGTCCGGGCCGTCGGGGAGGTCCTCGCCGTCGAGCCCCTCCAGCGGCCCGAGACCGCCGTCACCCTCCGGTCGGGAGTGGCCAGCGACGCCCGTTCGTCGAGACGACAGAGCTGGTCAACGGCCTCTACATCATCGACGTGCCCTCCCGTGAGCAGGCCGTCGAGGCGGCCCGACACCTCCGCATGCCGACGGTCGAGCTCCGCCCGCTGCTTGAGGTGAACCCCGCCGCGGCCCTCAGCCCGCCAGGCAGTCAGGCAGTCAGGCGGTCGCAGCGTCAGGCGGCGAGGCGCCAGGCGAGGACGCCGAAGAGCACGCCGAGCGCGTTCGTCGCCCAGTGCATGCCGACGCTCGCGAAGAGGCTGCCGCTGCGACGGCGCAGCTCGCCGGCGAGGACACCACCGAGCGCGGTGAAGAGCACGGTGCCGCCGACGACGGCGACCTTGGCGAAGGGCCCCAGGCCCGACACGGCGGAGCCGATCGCCTCGTTGCCCGTGGCCGAGGCCATGGCCGGGAAGACGTGCCAGAGCCCGAAGAGCAGGGACGAGCCGACGACGACCTGCCACATCCGGGCGTGCCGGGAGAGGAAGCCCCAGAGCACGGAGCGGAAGGCGACCTCCTCGAGCAGGATCGTGCCGACCGGGATCATGACGAAGGCCGTGAGCAGCGCACCGGCCGGGGGCAGGTGGTAGCGCACGTCGAGGAAGGCGGTGCGGGTCGTCGGGAGCAGGATGCCGACGAGGTAGACGAGACCGACGACGGCGATGACGCCGAGGCCCCAGCGGATGCCGCGGGCGTGGGTGTGCCGGGCGAGGCCCAGCTGGTGCCAGGTGAGGCCCTGCCAGCGCGCGAAGGCCAGCAGCGTGACGGCACCGACGGGGCCGAGCCACATCGTGTCCCAGCCGAGCACGTGGTTGGCGACGTTGAGGCCGACGAGGGCGACGACGACGGCAACCGTGGCGGCCAGCCGGGCGCGCCGTCCGCGGGCGATGAGCGCCAGTCGACGCAGCCGCACCGGGTCGTGACGACGGTCGTGCCGCACGCTCCGGGAGGGCGTGACGACGCCCTCGGTGCGGGACGCGACGGCGACAACGGGACTCACGGCTGGGCTGCTCATCACGCCCATTTTCGCACGTCAACCTGTGCGAGACCTGTGCTGGCACCGTCCGTCGACCCCGCCCGCCACGCGGTTCACAGACGCCCCAACCCACCTCAAGGGCCTCCGGGGCCACGGCAGACATCCCGGGGCGTTACGGACACGACGACGTCCGCGCCGCCCTATCGTCTCCCCATGACGACATCTCCGGTGCAGGGGCCGGTGCTGGCGAGGGTGCAGCCGGACGCGTGGCGGCGCGTCCGCTACGGACTGCTCGTGGCCTGCCTCGTGCTGCTCGGGTCCGGCCTCCTGCTCGGCTCGGCCCCCTCGACCTTCGGCGACCTCCGGGCGGGTGTCATGTCCGGCGCGGTCGGCGAGGTGCACGTGTCGGGGGGACTGCCTTCGGGTGCGACGGGATACTCCACGGTGTCCCTGTCGTGGCGCGAGGGCGGCCGCAACAGGTTCGCTGAGGTCGTGGAGGTGAGTGACCCCACCGCGGCGTCACCGAGCGAGGTCGGTGCGCGCGAGGTGGTCACCGAGAACGTCGCCGAGACACTCCGCAGGCTCGGTGACGTCCACATCGTCACGGACACGTGGCGCGACCCCGGGCAGAAGCTCGCCGGGTGGCGGGTGCCCGGGTGGCTGCCCGGGGTCGGGTTCGTGCTCTGGCTCGCCACCGTCGCCCTGGCGTCCAACGGCGCGCAGCCGTGGTGGGCCACTCGCTGGGCCTGGTTCTGGGCGCTCTTCTCACCGGCCGCCGTCGTGGCCGTTCCGCTCTTTCTGCTCGTCTCGGGCCCGCCGCCGGGAGTCGCGGAGACGCGTCCGACCGGACGTCGGCTCACCGGCGGGTGGGCCTTCATCCTCATCTTCCTTACGGCCCCTGCCGCCTTGGCCGCCCTCGGCGGCCGCTGACCGGCGGCTTCAGCGGCGTCGCTCGACGAGGCCCCTGACGTACTCGGCCTGACCGAGGTGCTTGGCCGCGTCGTCGAGCACGGACACGACACGGACGCCCACCGTCACGGGCGGGTCCCAGTTGACGTCGATGACCCGCGCGTAGGAGTCGGCGTCGAAGCCCTGGAGCAGTGAGGCCGTTCGGTCGTGGACGGCACCGTGGTAGTCACCGAAGAGCCCGGGGTCGGCGACCGTGAACCGACCGACGTCCTCCGAGCTCATGCTCCAGCCGTGGGCGTCGGGCGGGTAGGGCAGGCCGAAACGGTCGACCCAGCCGTCGGCGAGCCACGCGGACTGCTCCCCGGCCAGGTGCGCCACCTGGTCGTCCTGCTGGCGAGCCAGGTGCCAGACCAGCCAGGCGACGTGGTTCGCGGCCGCGTCGGGCCGCCACAGGAGCTCCTCGACGGAGAGCCCGTCGACCACCGCCGGCACCCCGTCGCGGATGCGGCCGAAACCGTCGAGCATGAGGTCACGTGCGATGTCGGTCGTCATGTCGTCCACCTCCCCAGCATGCACCCGACGGCGACGAAGCGCTGGACGTGACCCACGGCGTCCGGCGGATCCGCTTGCGCCAGAGGCGCGCCGGACGAAACGGACGTTTCGCCGAGGATGTATCTGGACGCCTTGTCCGGTCTCTGAACCCCCGCGCCCACCACACGCAACGACGCCGGGCGCCCCGACCCAGGAGACCAGCACATGACGACCATCCTCACCCCCACCGCCCGACGGGCCACGAGCCTCGCCGGACTCTGCGACGGTGCGGTCCACCTCCCCGGCGACCCCGGCTACGACGCGGCACGCATGCCGTGGAACGTCGCGCTCGACCAGCGCCCGGCTGCCGTCGCCCTGCCCCGCACCGTCTCTGACGTCCAGGCGGTCGTCCGCGCGGCCGGGGCGGCCGGTCTGCGCGTCGCTCCCCAGAGCACCGGCCACAACGCCGGACCGCTCGTCGGACGGGGCCTCGACGACGTCGTCCTCGTCCGCACCGAGCGGATGCGCGGCGTCAGCATCGACGCGACCCGCCGGATCGCCCGGGTCGAGGGCGGCGCGCTCTGGATCGACGCGACCGAGCCCGCGGCCGACCACCGGCTCGCGGCCCTGCACGGCAGCTCGCCCGACGTCGGCATCGCCGGCTACAGCCTCGGGGGCGGCATCGGCTGGTACGCCCGCAAGCTCGGCCTCGCCTCCAACAGCCTCACGGCCGTCGAGCTCGTCACCGCCGACGGCGAGCACGTGCGCGCCGACGCGACGCAGAACGTCGAGCTCTTCTGGGCGCTGCGAGGTGGCGGCGGCAACTTCGGCGTCGTCACGGCGCTCGAGTTCCGCCTCTACCCGATCGAGACGGCGTATGCCGGCATGCTCGTCTGGGACCGCGACCAGGCCGAGCGCGTGCTGCGTCGCTGGGCCGACTGGGCGCCCGAGGCGCCCGACGCCGTGACGACGTCGTTCCGCTTCCTCGACGTCCCGCCGCTGCCGGCGATCCCGGAGCCGCTGCGCGGCCGGTCGCTCGTCGTCATCGACGGCGCCGTGCTCGGCTGCGACGCCGAGGCCCGCTCGATCCTCGGGATGCTGCGCGGCCTCGGACCCGAGATCGACACCTTCGACCGAGTGCCGGCCCGGTCCCTGACCCGGCTGCACATGGACCCGGAGGGCCCGACGCCCGCCGTCTCGGACGGCACGCTCATCGGTGAGCTCGGTGACGCGACCATCGACACGCTCCTCGAGCAGGTCGGCCCGGGCTCGACGTCGTCACTGCTGTCGACCGAGCTGCGCCAGCTCGGCGGCGCCCTCGGCCGTGCGTCCGAGGGCCACGGTGCCCTCGCGACGATCGACGCGGCATACGCCGTCTTCGCCGTCGCCATCGCGGCGACGCCGGAGCTGGCGATGCAGGGGCAGCTCGACGCCCACGCGCTCACCGGCTCTCTCGAGCCGTGGTCGACGGGCCGCAGCTACCTCAACTTCGCCGAGAACGAGGTCGACGCCCGCACGGGCTACACCGAGTCGGCGTGGCTGCAGCTCAAGGGGATCCGGTCGGCCTACGACCCGGACGACCGCTTCGTCGCCAACCACCGCGTCCCCCGTCTCTTCGAGGACGGTGCGGTCACGACGTGATGCTGCGTTCGAGGTGATCGCGTGGGCCACGTGCCCACGTGATCACCTCGACTGGAGTCAGAGGGTCACGACGACGAACGCCTCCACCGGCTCGTCCTTGCCCTTGAGCTCGAGGGCACCGAGCGGCTCGGTGGTCGCGCCGGGGAGCAGCGCCAGGGTGTCGGCGGTGACCGCGACGCGTCCGACCGGCGCCTGGCCCTCGATCCGGGAGGCGACGTTGACGGCATCTCCGATGACGGTGTGGGTGCGACCGCCCTCGCTGCCGAGCACGCTGACGAGCACCTCGCCGCTGTTGATCCCGACCCGGAAGCGGGGCCAGCCGGGGTGCTGGTCGGCGATGCGCGCCGTCTCGACCTGGAGGTCCAGCCCCGCCTGCGCGGCGCGGCGGGCGTGGTCGGGTTGGTCGCCGAGGCGGTTGAAGGTCGCCATGATCGCGTCGCCGATGAGTCGGTCGATCGTGCCCCCGTGCCGCTTGACGACAGCCGGGATCGCAACGGTGAAGTAGGCGTTGAGCATGTCGGTGACCTCGGTCGGGTCGTGGCCCTCGGAGAAGGTCGTGAAGCCCTTGAGGTCGGCGAAGAGGATCGACATCTCGCGGCGTCCGGCGAGGGTGTCTGCGGTGTAGAGGGCGGCGTAGCGCTCCTCGTGCCACGACTGCTGCGCGCCCCACGCGACGAGGACGAAGGCCGCGAGCATGAGCAGGTGCCAGCCCCACCACGAGTAGTGCCAGTTCGGGGCGAGCACGATGGCGACCATCGCCTCGGCGAGCAGCACCATCGCCGAGGCCATCGCCGCGGGGAGCAGCCCGCCGCGCCGCCACCACAGCCGTACGTAGGTCACCGCCGCCACCCCGAAGAGGACGACCGACACGACGGCCACGGCGACCATCGCCGGCGAGTCCCGCCCGAGGCCCGGCCCGACGTCGAAGGGCGGCAGCCGCAGCAGGGAGGCCGCGCCCCAGGCGACCATGGTGACGAGCAGCGCGACGCGCAGCATCCTCGCGCGCTGCATCTCGGCGGCCGCCCGGGCGGCGTCGACCTCGCGCACCGACGCGACGGCGAACAGCGAGCCGATCGCGATGCCGACGGGGGTGGAGATGTTGAACCCGGCCGAGGCGGTCTCGAGCAGCATGTGCGGGGTCGCCAGGGCGTGCAGCCCGAGGAACCCCGAGGCGGACAGGAAGGCGAGCGAGACGTACATGACGCGCACGTCGCCCCGTCGCACCGCCGCGGCCCCCGTGCCGTATGCCGTCAGGGCGCTGAGCAGGGCCGCGCCGAGGACGATCCAGAAGTGTGTCGGGTCGTGCTGCCACTGCAGGTCGAGCTGCTCGGAGAGCCGGAGCACGGCGAGGCCGACCAGCGGCAGCGTCAGCGCGACGGCACCCACGGCGGCGCGCCGCCGCGCACCGGGGCGCACCGGCGCCGGCCGGGTCCGGGCGTCCTGCGCCGGGGTCACGGCCGCGTCGTCAGCCATCGGGGCCGGCCTTCGCCTTCGCCTCCCTCGACCGCGACGCCGCCTCGGTGAGGGAGAGGTACTGGTGGACCTCCGACACGACGACCGACCCCTCGCCGACGGCCGACGCGACGCGTTTGACCGACCCGGCGCGCACGTCCCCTACGGCGAAGAGTCCCGGCACCGAGGTCTCGTGGGCGCACGGGGGCCGCTCGAGGGTCCAGGTGCCGGCCTCGCGGACGTCGGCTCCCGTGAGCAGGAAACCCCACGGGTCGCGGGCGACGCCCTCGGGCAGCCATGACGTGTGGGGCTGCGCGCCGATCATGACGAAGAGGCCGTCCGCCGGGATCGAGCGCCGCTCGCCGGTCGTGCGGTCCGCGACGACGACCTCGGACAGCCACCCGTCGCCGCTCCCGTCGACGACGTCGGCGTTCGGGACGACGGTGATCGTCGACGACGCCTCGATCTCGTCGATGAGGTAGCGCGACATGGTCGCCGAGAGGTCGGGGGTGCGGATGACGACGGTCACGTCCGCGGCATACCGCTGCAGGTGCAGGGCCGCCTGGCCGGCCGAGTTGCCGCCACCCACGATGACCGTGTGCGCGCCGGCGAGCCCGTGGGCCTCGGAGACGTTGGCGCCGTAGTAGACGCCCGACCCGCTCAGCGCCTCGAGCGACGGCACCCCGAGGCGCCGGTAGGCCACCCCGGTGGCGAGCAGCACCGCCCGCGCCCGCACCTCACCGACGTCCGAGACCGAGGCCACGAACCACGAGGACCCGTCGTCCCCGGTGGACCGGTCGATCGCGGTGACGCGCCTCGTCAGGACGAAGCGCGCACCGAAGACCCACGCCTGCTGGAAGCCGCGTTGCGCGAGCTCGGCGCCGGAGACCCCCCGCGAGAAGCCGAGGTAGTTGCGGATCAGCGAGCTCGTGCCGGCCTGCCCGCCGAGCGCCTGCTCCTCGACGCAGAGGACCGACAGCCCCTCGGAGGAGCCGTAGACCGCTGCCGCGAGACCGGCCGGTCCGGCGCCGACGACGAGCAGGTCGACGTCGCGCACCTCCTCGCGCGCCCCGTCACCCCCGTCACCCCTGTCACCCCCGTCAGCCCCGTCACCACTGTCGCCCCGAGGCACCGTGAGGTCGGTCCCGATGCCCCAGGCCCGGCAGATCTCGACGTCGGTCGGGTCGAGCAGGACCTGCCCGCCGAGCGCCGCGAACCAGACGACGAGCGGACCCTCCGTGTCGTCCGGCCGCGGGGCCTCGATCGACCGGAGCAGGTCCACTGCCTCGGCCGAGCCGCGGTCGAGGTAGGCGTGCGGGATCCCGTTGCGGGTCAGGAGGGTCCGGACCGTGTGGCCGCGGGGGTCGCGAGCGGCTCCGACGACGACCACCTCGCGTCGGCGGTTCGCGACCGTCCGGGACCAGACCTGGACGAACTCCGAGACGGTGCGGCAGAAGAGCTCGTCGGGCGAGGTCCACGGCGCGAGGACGTAGTAGTCGATGTCGCCGAGCGACATGCCCCGCAGGATCGCCTCGGCCGTGCGCCTGTCTGCCCACGCGCCCCACGGCACGAGGAACGCCCTCGCGGCGTCAGGGTGCAGGGTGCGCACCGACCGCAGCAGCTCGGCACCACCGACGCCGGGGAGCCACGGGTCGGCGAGGACGAGGGCGACGGGATCGCCACGCTCGACAGCGAGCTCGAGGTGCTGCAGGGCGACGGCGCTGTCGGACTCGCCGCGCACCCGGAAGTCCGCGCCGAAGCGCCGGGCCAGCTCGGCCTCGGTCCGGGCGAGCGCGTCGAGGTCGTGGTCGACGACGAGCAGGAGAGGACGGGTCATGGGAACCCCTCGTGCAGTGGATGGGCAGGACGACGTGCGACCACCCCTCCTCTCGACGGTAGGACGGTCGACCGGCGTGCGGGTCCCGAACGGACGATCTGGTCGGCCCTCGGCCAAGATGGGGCCATGGCACCACTGGGAGCACCCACCGCGTACGACGTCGACCGGATCCGTTGGCACTTCCCCGCGCTCCACGAGGGCGCCGCGCACTTCGACGGGCCCGGCGGGTCACAGGTGCCTGACACCGTCGCGACGGCGGTCGTCGAGACGCTGACCTCGGCCATCTCGAACCGCGGCACCGTGACGCCGGCCGAGCGCCGGGCCGACCGCATCGTCGTCGAGGCCCGCGCGGCGATGGGCGACCTGCTCGCGGTCGACCCGGGCGGCATCGTCTTCGGCCGGTCGGCCACCGAGCTGACCTTCCACCTCGCGCGCACGCTCTCGTCGGACTGGGGTCCGGGCGACGAGGTCGTCGTCAGCCGCCTCGACCACGACGCCAACATCCGACCGTGGGTGCTCGCTGCCGAGGCTCGCGGTGCGACGGTGCGTTGCGCCGAGTTCGACCAGGGCACAGGTGAGCTCGCCCCGGAGGCCGTCGCCGCGGTCGTCGGCGAGCGCACGCGGCTCGTCGCCGTGACCGCCGCGTCCAACCTCATCGGCACACGTCCGGACCTCCCTGCCATCGCCGGGATCGCCCACGCGGCAGGCGCGCTGCTCTGGGTCGACGGCGTCCACGCGACCGCGCACGTGCTCACCGACGTGCCGGCGAGCGGCGCCGACTTCTGGGTCTGCTCGCCCTACAAGTTCCTCGGCCCGCACCACGGCGTCCTCGCCGCCGCGCCCGCACTGCTCGAGACGCTGCACCCCGCCAAGCTGCTGCCCTCGTCCGACGCCGTGCCCGAGCGGTTCGAGCTCGGCACCCTGCCCTACGAGCTGCTCGCCGGCACGACCGCCGCCGTCGACTTCCTCGCCGACCTCGCCCTCACCGACCCCTCGCGGCCCCGCCGCGACCGCCTCGTCGCGTCCTTCGCCGCGCTCGAGGCGCACGAGGACGCCCTCCTCGCCGCGCTGGAGGCCCGGCTGCGCGCGATCCCCGGGCTCACGGCATACAGCAACGCGCAGCGCCGGACCCCGACCCTGCTCGTCACCGTGGAGGGCCACGACCCGCAGGACCTGCGGGTGGCCCTCGCCGAGCGGGGCGTCAACGCCCCGGCCGGCCACTTCTACGCGTGGGAGGCCAGCCACGCGCTCGGGCTCGGCGCCACCGGTGGGCTGCGGATGGGACTCGCGCCCTACACGAACGCCGACGACGTCGACCGGCTCGCGACCGGCCTCGAGGAGATCTGCGCGGTGGCCCGGTGAGCCGCCCCGTGCCGCTGCCGGCCGGTCCGGGCCAGGAGTCGGTCTGGGACTACCCGCGCCCGCCGGCCGTCGACCCGAGCGGGGAGCTCGTCGAGGTGCACCTCGGCGGCGAGGTCGTGGCGCGCACCCGAGCGTCGCTCCGGGTGCTCGAGACGAGCCACCCGCCCACCTACTACCTCCCGCTCGACGCCTTCGTCGACGGGGCGCTCGTCCCCGTCCCGGGGAGCTCCGTGTGCGAGTGGAAGGGACAGGCCGCCTACTTCGACGTCGTCGGCGGCGGGCGTCGGGCGGCCCGGGCCGCGTGGACCTACCCCGACCCCGTGCCGACGTATGCCGTCCTGGCCGGTCACGTCGCCGTCATGCCCGGTCTCGTCGACGCGTGCTTCGTCGACGGTGAGCGGGTGCGGCCGCAGGACGGCGGCTTCTACGGCGGGTGGATCACCGACCGCGTCGTCGGTCCCTTCAAGGGCGGCCCCGGCTCCTGGGGCTGGTGACGGCAGACCTCACCCTGTGAGGGGGAGGAACGCGGGGGCGCAGAGCGGCAGGGTGGGTCTCGTGGGGGCTGCTCGTCCGCAGACGCACGCACGCTCCGACGACACAGCCTCGACCACCGTCGGTTGGCCGGCCGGCCAGCGGCGTCACGCAAAGGAGCACGAGATGGCTGCCTTCACGGTTTGGAAGTTCGACAACCTCGACGGCGCCGCGCACGCCGAGTCCGTCCTCGAGGACTGTCAGGCGGAGGGTTTCCTCAAGGTCGTCGACCACGCTGTCGTCACCTGGCCCGAGGGCGACGAGCATCCCAGCATGAGCCACGGGAACGACGAGAAGTGGCGTGGCACGGGCTGGGGCGCGCTCTGGGGAGTGCTCGTCGGAGCGCTCTTCTTCGTCCCGGTCGTCGGGGGCGTCGTCGGCGCGGCCATCGGGGCCATCAGCAAGATGACGGAGGACGCCGGCATCACCAAGGAGCAGCTGGAGACGATCCGCACCGAGCTGACCCCGGGCACGTCGGCGCTCTTCGTCGTCACCGAGCAGGGCGACCTCGACCGCGTCGGCGAGCGCCTCCGCGGGATCCACAGCAAGCTCGTCGCCACCAACCTCACGGACGGCGAGCGCCAGATCCTGCTGGAGACCTTCGGCGGCCGCTGAGCCCGCTGAGCCCGCTGAGCCCCGGTCGGGGGTTCAGCGCGGCAGCGGCACGATCCGCGCCTCGACGAGCGCCCCGTCGCGCACGTCGAGCGTGGCGACGGTCCCGGCCGGCTGGCGCCGCCGGTCGGTCGGCGAGCCCGGGTTGAGGATGCGCACGCCGTCGCCGGTCTCGTCGAGGGGGATGTGCGAGTGCCCGAAGACGACGAGGTCGGCGGTGGGGAAGCGCCGCCGCATCCGGGCGGTGCGGCCCTGGCGCTGCCCGCTGTCGTGGATCATCCCGACGCGCAGCCCCTCCAGCTCGACCTCGAGCGTCTCGGGGGCGCCCCAGTCGGCGACCTCGGGCACGTCGTTGTTGCCCATGACGACGTGCACGGGCGCGAAGGTCGCCAGCAGGTCGAGGACGTCGGGGGTGCAGACGTCACCGGCGTGGAGGATGACGTCGGCCGCCTCGAGGTGCGGGAGGAGTGCCGGCGGGCAGGCCTTCCAGTGGCGGGGCGCGTGGGTGTCGGAGACGACGAGGACCTTCATGCCCGACTCCCGGTCACGCAGTTCGCGTCGGCGTCGGGCGCTCCTGGGCGGCGGGGGCGGTGGGCCACTCCGGCAGAAGCGGCTCGATCGCCTCCAGCTGGTCGCGCGTGACGAACGACGGGTTGGCCATGAACGGTTGGCGCTGCACCTCCAGGCCGCCGATTCCGGCCGCCCGGAGCTCCGCGTCCTCGACCGGTTCGTCGAGCAGCCGGACCTCGATCTCGACCCGCACCCGCACGGCTGCGGCGTCCGACGCGCTGCGCCAGAGTCCCTGCGACGACTCGACCCACGGCTCGACCTCCGACACCGTGTGCCCGAGTCCCCACACCCCTCGGTGCAGCCCGTCACGCCCGTCGCCGGACACCCAGAAGAGCACCCGGTCACCGGGCGCGACGAGCCGGGTGCGGTAGCTCGGGTGCACCGCCCAGGAGGTGAGGCGCCGCTCACCCGTGTCGAGCAGTGCTCGCAGGTCCCAGAGCGACGGGTTGCACTTGAGCACCCACGCCCCGAGACGCTCCCGCTCAACGGCCCGCCCGGTGCTCGCCTCTGCTGCCATGGCGGTCACCTACCCGCGGACGCGCTCCAGGACCTCGAGGACCGTGGCCTCGACGAGCTGCACCTTGTAGCCGGTCTCGGGGAGCGGGCTCGCCCCCTCGGTCGCCCGTCGAGCCGCCGCGGCGACCGTGTCGTCGTCGAGGGTCGACCCGGTCAGCAGCTCCTCGACGGCACCGAGGCGCAACGGGACCGGCGCCACCCCGCCGATCGCGAGGCCGCACGACGTGACGGTCCCGTCGTCGTCGCGCACGACGCGGACGACGGCCTCGACGAGCGGCCACTCGGCCTCGAAGCGGCTGATCGAGCGGAAGTAGGCCGCCCGCTCGCCCGCCACCGGAGGCGGCAGCGTCACGCGGGTCAGCACCTCGTCGTCGGCGAGGAGGTGGTCACGGCTCGGGTCGGACCCGTCGCCGAGCACCTCGCCCACCCCGAGACCGTCACGCTGCGTCGTGTCGACCGTGGCGGCATACGTCATGAGGGCCATCGCGAGCGACGACGGGTGCGGGTGGACGCACGGCGCGGTGTCGAAGGCGACGCCGTAGAGGTGACGCCCGCCCCGCGCGGGGCAGCCGTCGCCGCCCGACTTGAAGCACGACGTGTGCGGGTGGCGGAAGTACCAGCAGCGGGTGCGCTGGAGCAGGTTGCCGCCGATCGTCGCGGTCGCGCGCACCTGGGGCGTGGCCAGTCCCGCGGCGGTGAGCGCGAGCGCCGGGTAGTCGACGGCCAGGTCGCGCGCGACGGTGGCGACGGTGACGCCGGCGCCGAGGGTCGTGCCGGCGTCGGTGCGCTCGAGGGCGGCGAAGCCGGGCACCCCCGTCAGGTCGAGGACGTGCGGCGTGGCGCCCGTCGTGCGCAGCCGCTCCTGCAGGTCGGTGCCGCCGGCGCGATAGACGAGATCGCCTGCGCCGTCGGGTCGCTCGTCGTATGCCGTGAGGATCGTGACACTCATCGCGTGACCTCCGTGCGGAGTCCCTCGAGCAGCCGGTCGGGTCGCACGGGGAGCGTCAGCGGACGCCAGCCCGTCGCGTTGAAGATCGCGTTGCCGACCGAGGCCGCCGGGCTGATCGTGGCCACCTCGCCGAGGCCGACCCCGCCGCCGGGCACGCGGTCCCAGCCCTCCTCGTGGAAGTGGATGTCGATCTCGGGAGTGTCGCCGAGCTGGGGGATGCGGTAGTCCTCGAGGTTGGCGGTCAGGGTGAGGCCCGTGTGCGGGTCGAGCACCTGGTTCTCGTAGAGCGCGAGCCCGATGCCCTGGATGACCGAGCCCTCGCACTGGCTGCGGGCCAGGACCGGGGCGTGGATGCGGCCGACGGCGATGCCCCCGTGCACGCGGAGCACCCGGGTCTTCCCGGTGCGGGTGTCGACCTCGACCTCGCTGACGTGGAGGGCGGCCGAGAAGCCGCGGCCGACCTGGATGCCGCCCATCGTGAAGGGGACGGCGCGCAGGCCGCGGTCGCCGCCGCGCTTCGCCGCCGCGGAGACCCCGTCGGGAGCGCCGGCGAGGTCGGTGCCGATGCGGCCGCGAAGGGCCGTGGCCGCCTCGACGGCCGTCGACCAGAGGGAGACCGTCGTGCGGCTGCCGCCGGAGGCAGGGCCGTGGGTGGCCCCGCTGTGCGCGTGCCCGAGACGGACCTCGACCGACGTGGCATCGACGCCGAAGACCCCGGCGACGGCCCGGGCGAGGACGGTGCGGCTGCCGGTGCCCATGTCCTGGACCGCGGTGGCCGCGACGAGCCGGCCGGCCTCGACGGAGACGACGACCTCGCAGTCGGGGTCGACGAAGTACATCCAGTTGGCCGCCGCCACACCCACCCCGCGGCGGTAGCGGCCGGTCCGGCTGCCCGTCGCAGGACGCTCCCGCCACGTCGGCAGCGCCGACGCCCAGCGGTAGAGGGCCTGGCGCTTGGCGTTGCCGTCCCACTGCGCGCGCAGCTCGACGGGGTCACGGCCGAGGCGGTGGGCGGTCTCGTCGACGGTCTGCTCGAGCGCCCACGCGACCGTCGGGCCGCCGGGACCGCGGAAGGGGGCTCCCGGCGGAGCGTTCGTCACGACGTCGACGTCGCGACCCAGGCGCGGGGTGCGGTCGTAGAGGAGCATCGAGAGCGCCGCGACGCTGTTGCCGACGGCGACGCCCGCGTGGCTGTCGGTGTCGACGGTGAGGGCCCGGATCGCGTGGGAGTCGTCGTCGACGAGGAGCGAGACGCGCGAGCGGCTGCCGGGACGGTTGCCCGTGCCGGTCAGCTCCTCGTGCCGGTCGAGGACGAGGCGCACCGGCCGGCGGGTGAGGCGGCTCAGGGAGATCGCGCCGATCGCCTCCATCGTCAGTCCGAGCTTGGCGCCGAACCCGCCGCCGACGTGCTCGGCCTTCACCTCGACCTGGGTCGGGTCGAGGTCGAAGTGGTCGGCGATCTCGAGGCGCATGGCCTCGACGGCCTGGGTGCTGAGCCACACCCGGAGGTGCTGCGGGTCGCTCCAGTCGGCGAGGCAGGCGTGCGGCTCGAAGGCCGTGTGCAGCTGGACCGCCGTGTGGAACTCGAGCTCGACGAGACCGCGGCGGCCCTCGGAGCGGGCCGACCGGATGCGGCGCTTGGCGACGGTGCCGAGGTAGGGGGTGCGTGACGGGCCGTGGCTGTTGCCGTCCCACGGGGCAGGCATCGCGCTGCCCTCGCCCGCGGTGGGCGCCTCCTTGCGGTCGGCGCGCGTCGCGTAGACGAGCGGCGCTCCGGGCCGCACGGCTGCCTCGGGGTCGATGACGAAGGGCTGGGCCGTGACGTCGAGGTCGAGCGCCCGCGCGATGCGCCGGGCCTCCGCGGCCGTGTCGGCGGCCACGACGGCGACGGGCTGCCCGGCCCACCGGACCCGGCGGTCCTCGGACAGGACGTCGATCCCGGCGACCCCGTCGGGGAAGGTGACCGGGCCGACGAGCCCGGCCGCCACGTCGGATCGCCGGATCGCGGCGTGCAGCATGCCGGGCAGGACGACGTCGGTCGTGTAGACCGCCGCTCCGGTGACCTTGGCGGGCGCGTCGACGCGCTCGACGCCGCCGGCCCCTCCGTCGTGCTCGCCCCGGCACGCGGCGGCCACGGCGCGGTAGATGCCCTCGTAGGAGCCGCACCGGCACAGGTGGCCCGCCAGCGCCTCGGCGATCACCTCGCGGCTCGGACCGTCGGTCCCGTCGGCGGCGTGCTCGGCGCGCCACCGGTCGTGGAAGGCGACGGCGTCGACGACGAACCCCGGCGTGCAGTAACCGCACTGGAGCCCGTCGTGGTGGGCGAAGGCGCGCTGCACCGGGTGGAGGTCGTCGCCGTCGGCGAGGCCCTCGACGGTCGTGACGCTCGCGTCGCGCAGGCGGGTCGCGGGGGTCAGGCAGCCGAGCACCGGCTCGCCGTCGACGAGCATCGTGCACGCGCCGCACACCCCGCTCCCGCAGACGAGCTTGGTGCCGGTCAGCCCGAGGCCGTCGCGCACGACGTCCACCGCGGACTCCGTGCCCGCGACGTCGAGCACCCGCGCCTCGTCGTTGACCGTGGTGGTGAGCTCCATGAGGCCTCCTGCGGCTGCGTCTCTCGACGAGACGGTGCGCCATGACGCTACCTCCGGACCGGCCCGGGCGCGATGATGGTGTCGAGGGCTCGTGGACGCGGCCGGCGGACGGTGCGGCGCCCCGGCCCCACGGTGACGAGGAGACACGGTCATGCGCATCGCGGTGCTGGGCACGGGCGGGATCGGCGGCTACTTCGGCGGACGGCTGGCGGCGTCCGGCCACGACGTCGCGTTCGTCGCGCGAGGCCCCCACCTCGAGGCGATCCGCGAGCACGGCCTCGTCGTGACGAGCGTCGCCGGCAACTTCACGGTCGAGCCCGCGCACGTCACCGACGACGTCGCCTCCATCGGGGTCGTCGACGTGGTGCTGCTCGCCGTCAAGACGTGGCAGCTGCCTCCCGTCCTCGAGTCGCTGCCCTCCCTCGTGGGCCCCGGGACGTCCGTCGTCACGACCCAGAACGGCGTCGAGGCCCCCGACCAGGTCGCGGCCGTCGTCGGCCGCGACGCCGTGCTGCCCGGCATCGCCAAGATCTTCGCCTTCATCGACGGCCCCGGCCGCATCACGCACGCCGGTGGCCCGGCCTCGCTGGCCTTCGACGAGTGGTCGGCCGGTCCGGGCAGCGCGTCCGACCGGGTCACGCGACTGCGCGAGGCCGTGACCGCCTCCGGCGCCGTCTCGCCCGTGCCCGACGACATCTGGGCCGAGCTGTGGTCGAAGATGCTCTTCGTCGTGCCCTTCGGCGGCCTCGGCGCCGCCCTCGACGCGACGATCGGCGAGCTCCGCTCGGCGCCGCCCCGGCGCGCCCTCCTGCAGGACGCGATGCGGGAGGTGGAGACGCTCGCCCGGGCCCGCGGCATACGCCTGCCCCAGCGGGTCGTCGAGGGCACGATGGCCTTCGTCGACGACCAGCCGTCCGACGCGACGACCTCGCTCCAGCGCGACCTGCTCGAGGGCCGGCCGTCGGAGCTCGACGCGTGGACCGGCGCCGTGGTGCGCCTCGCCGGCGAGTCCGGCGTGGACGTCCCGCTGCACCGGATGCTCCTCGAGGTGCTCACGTCACGCCACCCCGGGGCGCTGCTCGGCTGACCGCGTGACCGGGCCGATGGCGTACGCCCGCGGCGGGCGCGGGCACCCGCGTGACCGTCAGAGGTCGGGCCGGCACACCCCGCGACCGAGGATCGCGAGCCCACGCCGGTCGCCGTCCTCGGGGCCGGCACCCGTGCCGCCCGTCAGCGACATCAGCTGGGACCCGTCGGAGACGTGGTTGAGCCCGAGGACGTGACCGATCTCGTGCTCGACGACGGCCCGGGCGGAGTCCCGGCGACCCGCGGCGAGCAGGTCGTCCATCGCCTTGGCGTCGAGCCAGACGGAGCCGGTGACGTAGACGAGGGCACCGTCGCTCGCCGCGCGCGGCGTGCTGCCGCCGAGACCGACGGTGCCACCCGCGAGGCGCGGGATCTGCTCGGGCGTCGCGAAGGCGACGTAGACGGGGGCCCAGCGGTCGCCGTAGCGGTCGGGCTGGTACGGGTCGCGCTCGGGCGTCGGCGCCTCGTCGGTCAGGCCGTCGTCGACGAAGCGCAGCCCGCTCGCCTCCGACATCGTCGCCACGGCCTCGCGCACGAGCGCGTCGCCGCCGGGCGGCAGGCCGACCGTGCTCGTCGTGAAGTGGATCGGACGGCACGGGTCGTAGGCGACCGGGTCGGTGCCGTTGGCCTGCATCCGCATGAACGTGTAGCCGCCGTGGCCGCCGGGCATCGACGGCGGGTCGCCGAGCGGGGCCTGGGCCGCGCCGATGCCGGCCGGCGGCGAGTCGATCCCGATGCCGTGCCGCGCGTCGAACGGCCGGACCTGCCACAGCCACAGCGGGAGCACCACGGCCAGGACGGCGAGGACGACGGCGCCGAGCCACGCGGGCCGGCGTCCGCGGGACGCGCTCGCGCCGGTGGCTCGGTGCCGACCGGGTGCGCGGACGAGGGACCCCTGACGCATGTCATGCATGGTGCCGTGAACCGTCCGTCCTGTCGCCCCGAGAGCGTTCGGGAGCCTGCGCTCGTGCGCGACTCCTCTAGCCGTACCCAGCGGGACGCTGCCTCGGGCACCCACAACGGCGTCGGCTAGGTTCTGCGTCCGTGGAGTGGTTCGAGGCAGTGCGCGACCGGGTCGTCCCGGCGACGGGTGACGTCGCCCTGGCGGCGCCCCGGCTGCTCGTGGTCCTCGCCGTCGCGCTCGTGCTCGTCGCGGTCGAGCCGCTCTGGCGGGTCGTGCGTCTCGCCGTCACCCTCGTGCACGAGCTCGGCCACGCCGTCGTCGGCGTCCTCGTCGGCCGGCAGTTCACCGGCTTCGTGCTCCGCGGCGACATGTCCGGCCACGCCGTGACCCGCGGACCGGTGCGCGGCCCCGGTCGCGTCGCGTCCACGTGGGCCGGCTACCCGATGCCGGCGCTGCTCGGTGCCGCGATGGTGTGGGCGGCCGAGCGCGGCTGGGCGGCGCCCGTCATCACGGCCGGTCTGGCCGTCCTGCTCTTCGCCCTCGTCCGGGTCCGGTCCGGGCTCACCGTCGTCGTCATGGTCGTCGCCATCGCCGGCTCGGCGGCCCTGTGGTGGTGGCGCGACGACGCCCTCCAGACGCAGGTCCTCGTCGGTCTCGGGGTCGTGCTCGTCGTCGGCGCGTGGCGCCACCTCGTGGCCGTGCTGCAGGACCGCAGCTCCGGCAGCGACCCCGGCGTCCTCGCCTCGCTGACGCACCTGCCGCGCGTCGTCTGGAACCTCTCGTTCGTCGTCGTGTGCGCTCTCGCGACGTGGGTCGTCGTGGCCGAGGTCGTCGCCACGCTCCGCTGACCGGCAACCGCCCGCCGCGGTGCCGGTGATCGACGCGCCCGGGAATGGGTAAGCGGTGCTCGGGTGGAGCCAGGGGGAGCCACTCGCCACCACACCTCGGGGGATGCCGCATCCGGTGCACGGATGACCGCGGCACCAGCCCGGCGGCATACCGGGGGAGCACAGGTATGCCGTCGGGCTGAGTCCCGCGCCGACCGCGCGGGTCGTGGTCAGTTGAGGCTGAAGGGCGGGAGCGGCGCGCGGCCGACCGCGCCCAGCGCGGAGGCGAACTCCCGCTCGCGGCGCACGAGCTGGAGGCCGAGGCGCAGGCGGGACTCGGTGTCGCTGCTCGCGAGGACGCGCTGGCGGTCGGCCACGTCGAGGCTCACGGTGTCCGGGACGGCATACGCCAGTGACCGGTCGTCGGCGGGCAGGTCCGGCTCGGCCCCGGTGGCCGCGGCGAAGGCGGTGAGCTCGGCACGCAGCCGCGCCGCGAGCAGGGTGATGGTGCCGGCGTCGCCGTCGGGCTCGGTCAGCCAGGTGACGCGGGCCGTCGTGTAAGGCGTGTCGGCCGACTCGTCGATCGCGTCGAGACGGAAGCGGTCGGTGCCCTCCGAGACGACGAGGAAGCGCTCGCCCTCGAGGGCGGCGGCCTGGACGAGGAGGGCGCCGCAGCCGACGGGGTGGAGGGCGCGCACGCCGTCCTCACCGACCTCGAAGCCCTCGCGGATCGCGACGACCCCGAAGACCGGCAGGCGCTCGTCCTGACCGTCGAGCAGGTCCTTGAGCAGCTGGACGTAGCGCGGCTCGAAGATCTGCAGCGGCAGCCGCCCACCGGGCATGAGCACGGTGCCGAGCGGGAAGAGCGGCAGGGTCGCCATGGAGCCAGCCTAGGTCGGAACGGGGACCGTGACAGGAGGGCTGTCGAGCCCTGTGCCGCGCGCGGAGGTCCGGGACGGCCCGAGGGGCAGCCCGTGGGACGGGCTCAGGGACGGCTCAGTCGCGGACCCCGGACGGCATCGCCTGCGTGGCGCCGAGCTCCTCTGCCGTCACGGCGGGACCCGAGCCGGTGCGCTGACCCGGGTCGCGGACCTCGCCGTGGAGCTCCTCGACCTCGTCGAGCATCTCGGCGGGCGAGCCGTTGATCGCCGTCGCGAGACCGAGGGCGAGACCGCGCAGCTCCTGGTCGCCCAGGCCGAGGCGGACCGCGACGGCGGCGGCATTGGCCGGACGCTTCTCGGGGTCCTTCTCGAGGCACTCGGCGATGAGGTCGCGCAGGTCCTCGGGGATGTCGTCGGGCAGCGGCGGTGGCGGCTCGTTGACGTGGCTGAGGGCCGTGGCGATGGGGGTGCCGCGGTCGAAGGGACGCTTGCCGACGAGCATCTCGTGGCCGACGACGCCGAGGGCGTAGAGGTCGCTCGCGCCGGTCGCCGCGTGGCCCAGCGCCTGCTCGGGGCTGATGTAGTTGGGCGTGCCGAGCATCTCCCCGTGCTGGGTGTGACCGGACGCGTCGAGGGCGCGGGCGATGCCGAAGTCGGTCAGCTTCACGAGGCCGTCCTCGCGGACCATGATGTTGGCCGGCTTGATGTCGCGGTGCACGACGCGCGCCTCGTGGGCGACGCCGAGCGCGAGCGCTGCCTGGCCCATGATCGAGCGGACCTCGCTCGGATCGAGCGGGCCGCGCTGGTTGAGCACGGCCGAGAGCGGCTCGCCGGAGACGAGCTCCATGACGAGGAACGCGAGGCCCTGGTCCTCGCCGTAGTCGAAGACCGTCGCGATGTTCGTGTGGAGCAGCGCGGCCGAGTGCACGGCCTCGTCGCGGAAGCGGAGCGCGAAGAGCCGCTCGTGGTCGGCGTCGGGACGCATGACCTTGACGGCGACCTCGCGCCGCAGCACCGAGTCGGTGCCGGCCCAGACGTCGGCCATCCCGCCGGAGGCGATGCGGCTCTCCAGCTGGTAGCGGTCGCCGAGCACGAACCCTTCCTGCAGGCGGTTCATGTCAGGCACACCTCGGTCTCCGGGGACTGAAGGTGCACGTCAGATGACATCTCAAGGGGCCTTCGTCAGCGGTCATGGTACGGGACCCGGCGATGATTGAAACATTCACGGGCTTGGTCTCTGCTGAACCGTCCCCCGGTCCACGGCTCCCGCCTACATACCCCGGTCGCCGAGACCTCGAACGGCGAGGTGGCACCTCTTTTCGGCACCCCGCGGGACGGCGACCGGCGGCATACGCAGGTCGTATGCCGCCGGGCCGGGTGAGGTTCTGACGTGCCGTCGCGAGGTCGTCGGGAAGGCCTCAGGCCGCGCGCCGCCGGTTCGTCGAGGCGATGACGAGGCCGCCGGCGACGACGACCGCGGCCGCGACGCCGAGGCCGATCGCGGGCAGGTCGGACGGCTCGGGCGACGGCAGCACGATCCGGCGCGTCACCGGTGCGACGACGTCGGGCGTGCCCCGCTCGGCCGCGCTGGCCGAGCCCGCGCCGGAGCCCGAGGACGTCGACGACGAGGTCCCGCAGGACGCGACGGTGCCGCCGCCGACGTACACGCAGGTCTGCGGGGCGGACGGTGCCACACCGGGGACCGGGTCGGGCAGCTCGACGGACAGGGCCGGTCCGGCGAGGGCCAGGCAGAAGAGGGCCGAGGTGCCGAGCGCCGCTGCCGAGCGACGACCGAGTCGAGTGGTCGGGGAGGTGGAGGACTGACTGGACATGTGGCGCTCCTTTCACGTGGAGAGTCGACCCCGCACGGCCGCGCCATGGACCGCGATCACTCCCGGGGGCGCCGGGCCTCCCGGGATTCCGTCGGGCCGTGACTGGAGCTGATCGAGCTGGGTGACAGGCAGACGCTCGAGGTGACCGCCAGATACGGATTCACCTGGTGCTGCTTCGAGTTCTTCGCGCGAGGTGAGAGCCGTCGCCTCCGCTTCGCTCCGGCTCCTCCCACATCGCGTGCGCGAGGGGGGAACCGTC